>JAFYRC010000140.1 GCA_017547065.1 Tidjanibacter sp. | reverse complement strand
GTACCACCCATTGCCGAAGTCATGTAGTAGTAACCGTTGTGGTAGGTGAGCTTTGGTGACTCCAAGCAACCGCACTCAGTCTCCCACTCGTCTGGGTAGTCCCAACCGCCATAAACATGCTTAGTCTCGCCTGCGCGAGCCAAACCGTCGTCGGTCAGCGGGGTGACGTTACCTACGTTTGTAAAGAGGTAACGCTTACCCTCTGGAGTTACGATCAAACCTGGGTCGATACCGCCAATCTTCAGATCGATAGGCTCGCTCCAAGGGCCGTGAACATCCTTTGCGGTGATAACCCAGTTTGTACCGTCCGATGGGAAGTAGATGTAGTAGGTGTCTCCCACCTTCTGGAAATCGGGTGCCCAAGCCGAGCCAGCCCAATCAGTTGCAGCGTGAGCGATAGGCTCCCACTTCATCAAGTCGCGAGAGTGCCAAATCAGAAAGCCTGGCTTGTAGTAGTTTGGCGTGTGAGTCATGTAGTAATCCTCGCCATCCTTCAAGATAGATGGGTCTGGGTAGTCACCCGGCATGAGAAGAATCTGCGCCGATGCAATTGTGGTAAAAGCAAAGCACGCAAGCAGTAATGAGATTAGTTTTTTCATAATGATTTTGTGTTAGTGATTATTTTCTTGCCTCTTCGTTATCTTTCTCCAATTTTTCATCCTCCTCCCACTCAAACATGGGGAATTCACGTCCGCCAGCCAACGAGAAGCGGGTGTAGGTGATGGGCAATCCCCACTGCAAGAACTTGGTCTCGTAGGCGGTCTTGACCGAGAGGTCGGCATCGGCAAAGCCTGAGCCGTAAATGTCGTTATTCGACGCCTCGCATGGCAAGCCGAAGTGCTTTACCACCTCGTTGGTGTAGCCGTAGAGGTGTTGAGAGTCGGTCTTGAGGTTGATCCAGCCGTCGGCGGCAAGGAATTGCGCATAATACTCCAAGAAGATTGGTGATGTCAGGCGCTTCTTTGCTCGGCGAGTCTTGAGCTGAGGATCGGGGAATGTGATCCAGATCTCGGCAATCTCACCCTCGGCAAAGAATGAGTTGATGAACTCGATGCGTGTGCGCAAGAAGCCCACGTTTGACATCTTGTTCTCGGTTGCGGTCTTTGCACCTCGCCACATACGAGCTCCCTTGATATCGACACCGATGTAGTTGGCGTTGGGGTTGCGCTCGGCCAATGCGATGGTGTACTCGCCCTTACCACAACCCAACTCCAAGATGATGGGGTTGTCGTTGTGGAAGAAATCCTTGTGCCAGCGCCCTTTCAAGGCGTGATCCTTGTGGAATATATCCTCAAATTCGGGCTGAACCAAACAACTGAATGTTAGGTTTTCAGCAAATCTGCGTAGTTTGTCTTTTCCTCGTCCCACTTCTATTTGGTTGATTTAAAGTTAATACCGACCGACTCAATGCCCTCGACTGGGGTGGTCGGACGGAGTGTAATTATATACTCGCCTCTAAGGCGTAATTCTACGTTGCGACGGTAGGGTAGCTCAATCTCCTTGGAGCGTGAGATGCTTCCTTGCCACTCGAAATCTATCGGCAGAATCACCTGCTCGCTGTAGCTCAGCGAATCGGGTGTCATGGTGGTGATCTCCAACCCTAATTGCTCGGCCTTGAATTTGTGACACACACGCAACATTACCGAGAGATTTTCGGGCTTGAACTCGCTGTCGAGCTGATCCTTAAGGTTGTAGTGCAGGGTAACGGGGCTATCCCAACCGTTGGCGCTGACATCCTCCATCACAACGTGGTTTTTGTCTAAACTGCACTGCCATGAAGAGAGTCCTATCACCACTACGGCGATCAAGCGTATCGCATACTTTATGCACCTCATCTTCTTTCTACTCCTGCTTTGCTACGGGTTTGTTTGCTCCAACTTCGTTGCGCTGGCCGTTGTTACCGTTGCCACGGTTGTTGCCACCCTCGCGGTTTCGGTTGTGCTCGCGGTGACCTCCCTCGCGGTTGCCTCCTTCGCGGTTACCCTGTCCCTCACGACGGCGGTCATGGTGACGGCCTTGACGGAAGTTGCGACCTCCATTGCGATTCTCGCGTGGTGACTGACCCTCGCCACTCTGCTCCTGAGGTTTTGGGGCGTTAGAGGCCTGAGCTACAGAATTCTCGCCCTCGGGCGCATTCTGCGTAGCTGATGGGTTTGCACCCTTGCGCTGATTGTGGCGATTGTTGCGTTGCTGATCGTTGCCTGAGCCTCGGTTTGAGCGTTGTGCTCTGCTCTCTTTGGGCTCACGATTCTCTTTTGGCTCGCGATTTCCTTCCGTGCGAGCTTCCTCTGTTCTGTTCTCCTCTGAGCGAGCCTCGCCTCTCTGCTGAGGACGCTGGCGGTTGCCCTTGGTGCGATTCTTGCGACGTTTATTCTGGGTGTCGAAGCGTGTGATGCTATCCTCCTCGGT
>JAFYRC010000139.1 GCA_017547065.1 Tidjanibacter sp. | reverse complement strand
TACGCTGCCGCCTCCGACGCCTTCAACACGGGCGATGTGGTGTGCCCCAGCACCGCACGTTATCATGATGCACGAGTGCCCGAGGGGCTCGATGGTGTGGATTTCCTCACCAAGCCCTACACATTGGAGGGTAGCGACGAGGCAACCATCTACACGGGCGACAGCTTCGTGGGTGCAGATATGATTGGCGAGATTAAGTCGCGCTTTGGCACCCCCAAGGCCCTCTTCGATATGGAGGCCACGGCAGTGTGCCAGATTGCCGCCCAGCACGGCGTGCCCGCAATGGTTGTAAAGATGGTGAGCGACACCCCCGAAAAGGGTTGCGATGCCGACGCCTTCGAGCGTTTCGTGGTGGAGCACACCGATTTTACCCCATTTGTGGAGGTACTCGAAAAGTTGTAGAGTAGAAAAAATTATAGACCTATGAAAATAGCCATCGGTTGCGACCATGCAGCCTACACATTCAAGGAGGAAATAAAGACATACCTCACCGACAAAGGACACACCCTCGTGGATAAGGGTTGCCACTCTACCGAGCGCGCCGACTACCCCGACTATGGCATTGCCGTGGGCGAGGCTGTGGTGAATGGCGAGTGCGAGAAGGGCATTGTGATTTGCGGTAGCGGTATTGGTATCAGCATTGCCGCCAACAAGGTGAAGGGTGTGCGCTGTGCCCTCTGCCTGGATGTTAATATGGCCCACCTCTCCCGCCAACACAATGACGCCAACGTGTTGGCTATGGGCGCAAGGCTCATCGACGTGGAACTCGGTAAGGCCATTGTGGATGAGTGGCTTACAACGGAGTTTGAGGGTGACCGCCACTCCGCCCGACTCGACAAAATTACCCGCTACGAGCAGAGTAAATAAAAGGGGCTACTTCTCTATCCTCATTGGCTCGGTGGCGATTGAGCCACGAGGGCCCATCTGCACATGTCCCTCGCCACTACTACCACCATTAAAGGGCATATTGGGGTCCAAGGTCGGCGCCACATATCCCGTGGGGCATTGCGTCCACGAAAGATGACAATGAGTAAGTCTGCGCCCTTCATCAGTCAACTCAAAAATAAGCTGTTTCAGTTTAACCTCAATATCCCTGAACACCGACACAGGTATCTTGGTGTAGTAAAAAAACGATGCAAAGTTAAAATATACATCTGTAACATGTCCGTCTGTTGATGATATGTTCAACACGATACTCATCTTTCTACCATCAAGCGAATCGGCTTGTTGAACCGAAAAAGCATTATCAACCACACTTTGCATATAGTCTAATGTGGCATCCGATACCACATAAAAATCGGGCATGTTCCACGGAAATTGGGTTGTATCCAACTCGCTTCCATCAGCATAAGCAATCTCTCCTCTACCCGGATGGTTTTGGAGGTTGTACAATGAAATCCTCACTCCCGCAAGTGTGTCGGCGATGTAGGCATAATTTTCCATATACAAGGTGTCGCTCTTGTAATCCGCAGCCGTTCGCCTTCCATTGTGATACTCTCGCTGTGCAGACAAACTTGACGCAACCAACAAAAACACAGCAACCAACACTATGTATTTCACGCCACGCATTTCCATTTTTTATTTTTGAGGTACCATCGGCTCGGTAATGATTGAGCCACGAGGGCCGGTCTGCACATTTCCCCCGCCACCGCTACCACTGCCGTCGAATGGCATGTCGGGGTCCAAGGTCGGCGCCACATATCCCGTCGGGCATTGCGTCCACGCAAGGTAGCAATAATTCATCTTGCGCCCCTCCTCGGTTAGTTCAAAAACAATCTGCTCTTTGAGTTGTAACTCAATGGTGCGAAATACCGCTATCGGAATTTGGGAATATCCGGTACTTTTATGAAAATTAAAATACACATCCGTTATTTCTCCCGTAACAGATGATATGTAGAGTTTAATCATTAAGAATTTCCCATTCAAAGAAACGGCTTGATCTACCGTAAATGCATCATCGACAATTTTTGCCATCCTACGTTGAAGTTCAATGGGTTTTTGTATGTGGTTGACGTGGCTCCACTCAAACAAGTCTCCATCAGGAAGCTCGCCAGTATCCTTATACACAACAAGTCCCTTATCGTCGCTATTGTCAATGTTGCGGAGATGAACCCTATTTATTAAAGTATCACACACATAGGTATAATTAACCATCCACAATGTGTCGCTCCGATATTCATCTTTCAAGGCCACTTTGTATTGTGCAAAACTGCATTGAAAGCTCGATAAAAAGTTTATCACAACTAAAAATATTACCTTCTTCATTTTTTACATTTTTTTCTTAATTCTGAAATATTCTTAAATGTCGTATTGCTGCTTTGTTGTATAAGCTCATATAGTGGAAGTGGGTCTTTATTTTGTTTCTTCAGCTTTTCGTTTATTTTACTCAATATTTCGTTCATATAATCTCTAAATTTTGCAAGCGTTATTTGGATGTTAGACTCTCTGTCTGCAGAGGTGTCTTCCATTGATTCTGATAAGTTTATAATATGTTCTCCCATGCCGCCATCTATGAATATGCCAAATCGAGCCAAGACACCAGAGTTTTCGTGACTAAACATATAAAGATATTTCGCATATTGAGCCTCTATTTCGATATTGGCTGAACCCACTGTGTTTGTTGTATGCTGATATGCGTGAAAAAGCTCGTGTAAGAACACCTCACTTTCTACCTTTTTAAGGGTTATGTTGTGTGTCTGAGTGTCAGGATTGTATTGGTGGTTGGATATGGGAGTATTTGGGTCATACGAAATCCCAATACTTCTATTCTTCTCCATCAACTGCGAAAGTAACTCTTTGCCCATACAATCCTCTGCAATTTCGGCAATCATCGTGTTGACCTTCGTTTTGACACTGTCGGCCAAGTTGCCGTAGTTATTGAAGATGTCCTCACAAACCTCTTCGGGTGTCTTGCCGTCAATGGTATTCGTTGGTATATCATCTTCTTCTGTATTAGAAGAACCACCTCCACCACCACCGATGGGTTTGTAGAACTTCACATATTCATCCATTGAAGAAAGGTCAGGAGTGTATTTGTAAATTGTGCCACGTTGAACTTTTTTAGGTTTAGGTTGTGGCTCTTGAATAATCACAATTTCCTCAATCTCAACTTCAAGATTAATATCGTCATCAAGGGCATCTGCCAACTTACACACTCCGACATGGTAGTTCTCCATAATATTGAAAAACTCCTCATAACGTTGTTGCATTGTCATAAGAGGGGCGTTGTAGAGTTCAATCTTCTTGGTGATCTCTCCTTGCCACACACGATGGGTAGCATAATGATAACCGTCCAAAGTGGAGTGTAAAACTCGACCCGAGAAATTCACCTCCAACAGTCCAATACTACCTCCGCCGTGTCGCACAGAGTAGTAACGATCGTAGTATGCCTCGTGCGGAATGTAGGTGGCAATGTATTGTATTGTTGTGTCGGGCGTTTGCACAGACACAAACCTGCTGCGTAGTTTCATTCCCGAGAAGTGGTCACAAGTGTCGGGGAAATAGATGAAATCGTGTTCCTTGATAATGTCGAAATCTACGTGGATTTTCCCTGGGTAGTTTTTCACATATCCGCTTTCCCACACAATTTCATATTCGCCCAAATCATATGGAGCATGTGGTTTTGCCTGCCAAGGCCACATTGGCTGATTTCCTTCGCCACCCACAATGCGAGAAACCTGCTCATCATAGTAGGCTTTGGCGGCTGCAATGGCTTCTTCATCAGTGAGGTTAAGTTCGTTGGCACTGCCCACAGAAGGAGGTTCCAACGTGTTTAGGCAAGATGGAATAAGGGCGACGATAGCCACAATCGCAAGATATACAAGATAACGCTTCATTGGAGTGAGTGGCTTGTGTTGCCGTAAAGATACGAAATAACTTTCACGTTTGCAAATACATAAAAATAGTAGAGGCGGTACACAGTGTACCGCCTCTACTATTTGATGTCGTTTGTGTCGCTTTGATTACAATGCGATTGCCTCGTTGGGGCAAACCTCAGTGCAAGCACCACACTCGATGCACAAGTCTGCGTCAATAACATAAACATCACCGGCCGAAATAGCCTCTACAGGGCACTCGCCAATGCAGCTACCACAAGCTACACATTTCTCGGGATCAATTTTGTAAGCCATAATTCTACTTGTTAAAAAAGTTTAATGTTGTTTTGGTAGGGCAAATATAGTTATTTTTTGTTACTACCAACCCTTATTTTCCATTTATTATACCAAATTTTGTGTAGGGACGCAGAACTTCGGGGATAACAATACCCTCCTCGGTCTGGTTGTTCTCCAACAGAGCTGCCACAATGCGGGGCAGGGCAAGCGAGCTACCATTGAGTGTGTGAGCCAAAGCGGTCTTCTTGGCCTCCGAGCGGTAGCGCAGTTTAAGGCGGTTAGCCTGGAAGCTCTCGAAGTTCGAAACGCTCGATACCTCAAGCCACCTACCCTGGGCTGCGGAGTAAACCTCAAAGTCGTAGGTCAGGGCCGAAGTGAAGCTCATATCGCCACCACAAAGCCTTACGATGCGATAGGGAAGACCCAGCGATGCAACCAGTTTCTCAACGTGAGCAACCATCTGGTCCAGAGCCTCATACGAGGTGTCGGGGTGGTTAATACGAACGATCTCCACCTTGTCGAACTGGTGCAGACGGTTCAGACCACGCACGTCCTTACCATAGGAGCCGGCCTCCCTACGGAAGCAGGGGGTGTAGGCGGTAAGGCGGATGGGAAGTTCCTTCTCGTCCACGATGCTGTCGCGGTAGATGTTGGTAACGGGCACCTCTGCGGTGGGAACCATATAGAAGTTGTCGGCAGTTGCGTGGTACATCTGACCCTCCTTATCGGGCAGCTGTCCGGTACCGAAGCCCGAAGCCTCGTTAACCATAATGGGGGGCATAACCTCCATGTAGCCTGCCTCGATGTTCTGGTCGAGGAAGTAGGTGATGAGTGCACGCTGGAGAGCTGCACCCTTACCCTTATACACAGGGAAGCCTGCGCCGGTGAGTTTCACACCAAGCTCGAAGTCGATGATGTCATATTTGGAAGCCAACTCCCAGTGGGGCAGTGCACCCTCACCAAGGCTGGGAATCTCACCACCCTGTTTCACCACCACATTATCCTCGGCAGTGCGTCCCTCGGGAACGATTGCTGCGGGGAAGTTGGGCAGTGACACGATCAGTGCGTTGAGCTTGTCGGTGGTCTCTTTGAGCTGAGCCTCGAGGGTTTTGCTCTCCTCTTTGAGCTGCGAGGTGCGAGCTTTGATAACCTCAGCCTCATCACGTTTGCCCTGTGCGAAGAGTGCGCCTATCTGTTTTGCAGCGGCGTTCTGCTCTGCAAGGTTCTTATCGAGTGTCTGTTGTTGCTCTTTGCGAGCGTCGTCGAGTGCGCAAATCTGGTCGATGGTTGCTGCGGCATCCACACCTTTCACTGCCAAGCGGGCAATGGCGAACTCTTTGTCATCACGAATTTGCTTTAATGTAAGCATACGAAAATTGGGTTTTACGGAAAATATACCACAAATATACCAAATTTTTCCTATCTTTGTAAACATTAGCGCGACTTTTTTATGAAACACACACTATTGGTTGTCATATTCCTCTCTTGCTCGCTGACTTACGGATGCAGTGCAGGCCCCAAGAAAGTCAAAAAGAGGCCTACGTACACGCTGCAAACCCCCACGTCGGACGGCAAAGTCATTCCCGTGAGGTATGGCTACCGCGTTGTAGCCGAACTACCCCACTCTACCAAGGCCTACACACAGGGCCTGCAATGGGATGGTGGCCTTTTTTATGAAGGTACTGGATTGCACGGCGAGTCGGAGTTGAAGGTTGTAAACCCTGCCACGGGCGAGGCTCTGCGTAGTGTGTCGTTGGAGCGCAAATACTTCGGCGAGGGCATAACCCTCTTTGACAACAAAATCTACCAGCTCACCTGGACCTCCGGCAGGGCCTTCGTATACGACAAAGCAACTCTTCGTAGGTTGAAAGAATTCACCTACGAAGGCGAGGGTTGGGGCATAACCACCGACAACACAAGCCTCTACACCTCCGATGGCACCGACCGCATTGCCGTGCGCAACCCCCAAACCTTCAAGGTGGAGCGCACTATCGAGGTTCGCATGGCAGGACGCAAATTGAACATGCTGAACGAGTTGGAGTGGATTGATGGCGAGATTTGGGCCAACGTCTACATGACCAACCAGATTGTGCGCATCAACCCCGAGAGCGGAGCCGTGGTGGGTATTATTGACCTCACGGGCCTACAATCGCCAACCGACCAAACATGGCAGACCGATGTACTCAACGGCATCGCCTACAACCCCGCAACGAAGGCACTCTACGTTACGGGCAAAAATTGGAATAAGATATACCAAATAGAACTCACAAAAAATGGAGATTAAGAGGCTTACGGACGAGGTGTTGGGCGACTACGTCGGCCTCGTTAACACATATTACCACCTGCACTCGCACCCCGAGCTCTCCTTTGCCGAGCACCGCACAGCCGAGCACATTGCCGCTGTGTTGCACTCCCACGACATTGAGTGCGAGTCCATTGCGGGCACAGGTGTGCTGGCCAAAATTGAGGGTACCGCACCCTCACAGGAGAGCCCCAAAAGGGCTATCGTGTTGCGTGCCGACATCGACGCACTGCCCATTCGCGAGCAGAGCGCTTCGGCTGCTCCCTCCGAGCGCGAGGGCGTGATGCACGCGTGTGGCCACGACCTCCACGCTACCGTATTGCTCGGCGCACTTGCCACGCTCAATCGCCACAAGGATCTCTTCGGCTGCACCATCTTCGGACTTTT
The DNA here is from genome assembly GCA_017547065.1 of Tidjanibacter sp. Lineage (GTDB taxonomy): Bacteria > Bacteroidota > Bacteroidia > Bacteroidales > Rikenellaceae > Tidjanibacter. Next base: position 3,731 of record JAFYRC010000139.1, on the reverse strand, counting down.
CCAGCCCGGCGAGGAGCTCAACCCCGGAGGTGCATCTTTGGTGTTGGCAGAGAACCCCTTTGAGGGCTATGAGATTGTTGCCTTCATTGGCGAGCACGTTGAGCCCACTCTCCCAACGGGAACAATAGGTATATGCTCGGGCAAGTATATGGCCGCCTGCGATGAGATTCACATCACAATCAAGGGCCACGGAGGCCACGCAGCCCTGCGCGAGGGTATTATCGACCCCATTCTTCCGACTGCCCGCCTGATTGAAGAACTATACAAGGTACCCGACCTGAGTCCGGACAAGAGCGTGCCCACAATCCTCTCCATCGGTCGTATTGAGGCGGCAGGTGCCACCAACATTGTGCCCGACAGCGTAAGCCTACAGGGAACAATGCGCACCTTCGACGAGGGTTGGAGGACCGAGATTAAGACCCTTGTAAGCCAGTGTTGCAGGGCCATCGAAGAACGCTATGGAGTACTTGTAGAGGAGAACTTCGGCTGTGGCTACCCCGCGGTGTTCAATGCTCCCCTCTTGGCAGAAACAGCAACCGAGTATCTCTCCAAAGTGTTGGGCGAGAAGGAGGTTGTGGAACTTGGCATACGCCCCACGGGTGAGGATTTCGGCTACTATACCGAGCGCTACCCATCGCTCTTCTACCGCCTGGGCGTGGGCTACACGGGTGAAGAGTTCAACACCAACAAGGCAGGAGCGCTCCACACCGCCGAGTTCTGTCCCGACACCAAGGCCATTGGCCACGGTGTAATAACAATGGTTCTACTTGCTCTTAAATTTGCATCACGATGATCACCAAAGCCGACATACAGTTTGTACGCAGCCTCCAAGATAAGCAGGCCCGCACCACTAGTGGACTCTTCGTTGCCGAGGGCGACAAGGTCGTGGAGGAACTCCTGAGGGAAAAGGCGTGGAAAGTCGAAAGGCTCTTTGTGCTGGACGGCAGTCGCATACAAAGCCCACTGGCAGAGATTGTTAACACCAAGGACATGGAGCGCATGAGCGCCTTCAAGAGCGTACCAAAGTCGCTTGCCGTGGTGGCCATACCCAAGCGCACTCTCGCGCCCGCATCGCCCGACGAGTTGGTGCTTGCACTCGACGAGGTGCAGGATCCCGGCAACCTAGGCACAATCATCCGCACGGCCGACTGGTATGGCATACGCCGCATTGTTTGCACCCCCACCACCGCCGATTGCTGGGGCCCAAAGGTTGTACAAGCCACAATGGGCGCCCTGCTGCGTGTGGAGGTTGTGAGCTGCGACCTGGTGGCGTGGCTTAAAGATGCCCGCAAACGAGGCGTTGCCACCTACGCAACCACCCTTGATGGCAATGATATCCACAAAGCAGACCTTACGACTGGTGGCGTGATTGTTATGGGCAACGAGGGTAAGGGCGTGTCGAAGGAGGTGCAGGCCGAGGTGGAACGCAATCTCTTTATTCCCCCATGGCCGACCGACCGTAGGGGTAGCGAGTCGCTCAACGTGGCTATTGCAACGGCTATCGTGTGCGAAAACTTCCGCCGCCCGAAGTAAAAAACGCGCGGTTTGGGGGTATAAAAAGTGCTGTTTTGCCTGATTTTTGCCACAAAAAGCAAGAAGTTTTACAAAAAAGGCTAAAAAAATTTGCAGAGAACAAAAAAGTACCTATATTTGCAGTCGCAAAACGGATTTAGCTCCGTGGAGCGCTTTTAAATAATGCGGAAATAGCTCAGTTGGTGGAGCACAACCTTGCCCCTTGGGAGAATAAACACTCCAACCTTGGCAAGGAAGAGCAAAGCCGAAGAGCCCACCGCAAAATGCGGAAATAGCTCAGTTGGTAGAGCACAACCTTGCCAAGGTTGGGGTCGCGAGTTCGAGTCTCGTTTTCCGCTCCAAATCAAGTCTCAGCGAAATCTGAGACTTTTTTGTTTTTGTATATTTCCCATCAGACATAGAAGAAAATAACGAAAGAATCAAAAGTGTAATTGTTATGAAAGAGATAAACCCCAAAGATACCACCCGCGCATATGCATTTGAGATGTGGATGCAGGCGCCGAACCCTATGGTGACATTCTTCAAGACGCTTGATGTGTCGCGTCTGCTGAAAGTTAGCCGTAAGAAGGGGCTTAAATTCAATATGTTGATGTGTTATTGCATCGGGCGGGCGGCCGCGCAAGTCAAGGAGTTTTATATGCTTCCTATGGGCGACAAATTGATGCAGTTTGACACCATTGCGGTAAATACAATCGTTGCCAACAGCAAGGGCGAGGTGAGCTCGTGCGACCTCCCTTTTAGCGAGAATTTGGCACAGTTTGACAGCGACTATCTGCGTCTTACAAAGCAGGTGGCTGAGAGTTGCACCGACCACGACCTCTCAACCGAGAGTATGGTTATCGGCACTTCGGCGCTGGCGCAATATGAAATTGATGGTGCGGTGGGTATGTATAGCGGCATTTTTAACAATCCATTTATGATTTGGGGTAAATATAAACGAGGCCTATTCAAAACCACGCTAACCATATCATTTCAGTTCCACCATACGCAAATGGACGGCGCTCACGCCGCGAAATTCCTCAACCTTCTCCAACGGGAGATAAAGACACTCCAGGCGTAGTCATATACAGAAATAAACTCGCTTCGATTTTCGAGTCTCGTTTTCCGCTCAACAAGAGGTCTTAGAATAATCTAAGACCTCTTTTGTTTTTTGCACATTGCTGCCACAAAATCCGCTTCCCACGCACTTGTGACAAGGATCGCTCCCACAACCAAAGCCAAATCATCAACATTGGCTAAAGCATCGAAACTAACGTAAAATCGATTGATTTGTGACCATATTTGCGACCGTTCCTACCCCTCCCACTTATTCAGTCGCAAAAAAACAAGAAGGTAGTGCCTCACGCCCGCCCAGCCATTAGAGTTCGGCGGGCCGCTTTTGTCAACTTGCGAAAGTTTGTTGCACAAAAGCAAAAAACGAATTGAAATAAATGCTAACTTTGTGAAAACTTTAAAATATGCCCTATCAAAAAACACACCTCAGTATGAGAAGATTTTTCATTACCATTATGGTAGTACTACTATCATTTAGCACAACAGATGCCTCTGCACAGCTGCTCAAAAGCATCGGACATAGTGTTATAAATGGCATCAAGAAGAGTGCACATAACAGACAGCAAATGTCGGCTTATAATTGCAACAATGGTGGTCAGCAACAACAGAAGCAGGTCGGAGAGATGTTTATGGCCACGGAACTACCTGAGCCTCAGGCGCCCGATACCACCTATCAGTACAACCCCAATGAGCCTACTACAGGTAAGAGTTATAATAGCTATCCGTGGGTTGACCTCGGTCTGCCATCAGGCGTAAGATGGGCGCCGAGGATGTGGTTTAGAGACGCATACTCTTGGGGCGATATAAGTACAGAGGCGGAGTACTGCATCGGCAATTACAAATTCTATGGTCAGGATATTAGCAACGGCAGTATCTCTGGCAACCACAATTACGATGTAACAAGTCTTAATATGGGTCGTGGCTGGCGCATACCTAAACTTCAAGACCTTATGGAGCTTATGGCACACTGCGACAGAGAGTTGACTACCGAGGGAGGCATTACTGGTATGAAGTTCACCAGCCGCATTAACGGCCAGTCCATTTTTATGCAGGTTTGCGGCTACCGCGAGGGATGGAACCATAACTACAAAGAGGAGGGTTACTACTGGCTCTCAGAGTCTGGTCCAGATAACTACACAGCCCAT
>JAFYRC010000138.1 GCA_017547065.1 Tidjanibacter sp. | reverse complement strand
GTTGCTGACGAGCAGACACGACTTCGGGAGCGTGTCCGGGTTGTGTCCGATGAAAACTACCGGATGCGAGCCGAAAACGCCTGCGTCAATGTCGTTGTATTCGCCGCCGCAGTCGATGATTGCGCCGACGGGGTTCCAGAAGTCCCAGAGGTCCTCGACAAGCTGTGCGGTCGGCCTTTCCTCGATCACTTGCACCTGGTGGTGCCGGCGCTTCATGATGTCGCGCACGCCTGCCAGCTTCTCGGGCGCGAACGTCTTCGATGCCGGCTGGAAGTAGAGTACGGTCTCCATTGCCGAACAGTATACCATATTTCCGAAATGGGATGGCAGATGCTGCCGGCCGCTGTTGGCCACTGTCGCGGTGAAAGCAAAAGCGGACAGCTGTAGTTAGCAAAAGCGGAATGGGAAGAGAGGGCCTGTTAATGAACGATTAAGCAAATAAAAAGTACAATTATGAACACGAGAGAGAATTTGCTCGACCTTCTCACGGAGGGGTTGGAGCGCGAAGGTTACAATGTTTGTATGTCCGAGGAATTACCCTGGGTGGTGGGTCGCTGTGGCTTCCCCATTGCGGTGGTGAGCGAGCCGAAGCTGGTTGCAGGTGGTGCGCCGGAAGCTACTGCTATTTCCTACGACGTTGTGGTTAAGATGTTGATGCAAAGAGAGAAGAGTGTTGATAAGTGTGCTCCAATGTTGGCCATCATCGAGCACGATGCCCTTGTTGTTGCTGAGGCGGTGGCCCAGTCGGATGGCGTGGTTAGCCTTACGGTGAGAGAGCTTGCGCCAATTGCCGGAGGTGTTACTCACGCCGGCGATGTGGCGATGGAAGTGGCCCTGCGAGTGGAGATGTTCAGGAATGTGTAGTGTATTAAATAATTGAACTTTGTAAAGCTATGAAATTGATTTCCTATCCCGAAAATTACTCTTCGGTTTTTGGCGACAATGTGTGTCGTTTTGAGCAGGTCAACCCCGACGAACCATTTGAGGTGACCATTGAGGATGATGTGGTGGGTGTGTTGGGTGCCAAGCGTTTTGTGGGCTCGGCGGAGGTGGGTTGTGCGCTCGGCAACTACCTCCACCGCAGGCTCGACCCTCAGCCGCTACTTATCAACCGCACGGCTTGCACTGAGGCTACGGGGCGCAATGTGAGGCTCACGGCGCATTGGGGTAGTGGGCAGAAGAGCCCCAAGATGACCTTTACACTCTCCCACGATAACCTCTCGCTGGGTGATGTAATTGGTGGGCCCAGGCAGAGTAGGAGCATTGCGGCAGGTGAGTTGGATGAGGTGCTCTTTGTGGCGGGGCGCGAGAATGGGGTGGCAAACATACTTACCCTCTCCACGGGCGAGTGTATTCACGTCAACACAAAGAGTTCTCTTCACGACGGCTTGTGGGCTTGGGTGGTGTGTGCCGACGATGTTATCGGTCGCTCGGCTCGCCCCGACGAGTTGGAGTGGTTTAAGATGGAACTCTTGCTCAAAGGGGAGAGCATTGCCATTATCCACTACACCCTCGTGCCACCCGTGCAGGGCGCGGTGAGGCTCGCGTGGCTCGACGCGTCTGGTCAAATCTACTACCACAACTTCCCACACGCCGTGCGTCGAGAGGTGGAGACCTCCTCGGTGGTGGCGGAACTTGCGGAGGGTACGACCACACTCTCCAAGAGTGGTTGGGAGCTGACGAGGCTCGATAGTGGTGTGGTGTCGAAGGATGTTGTGGCCCACCTGGAAGGTGTAGCCACCTCGCCCCGAGTGTGGGTAATTGAGAACGGCGTGGCTATCCCCGTGGTGGTACTTTCGGCCAAGACGGTTCTCTCTGGAGTGGGCCGAGGAGTGTCGCTCACACTGCGTCCAACGAAGATGACCAAATATTGGTAGTCCCCTTAAACTTAAATGCTGAATACAGAAAACTGAAATCCGAAACTTGCTATGCTACAACTTTTTATCGACGGCCAAGTGGCTGACATCGACCAACGTACGGACATCTCCGTGTCGCTCTCCATTGCCTCCCTGAGCTCCACCCAGTGGGGCCGAGCCTCCTATTCCAAGAGTGTGGTCATACCCACAACGCCCAATAACCGAGCCCTGATGGGCGACTGCGAACAGCCACACGCAGCCGACCTCTTCAACCACACACTGCACACGGCGCGAGTGGAGTGGAATGGTAGTGTGATTATTGAGGGTGTTGTGATGCTCACTGCAAGTGTGCTTGGCAGCGGGGGTTACTACCGCTTCAACATCATCGGTCCCGCCAAGGAGTGGGTGAGGCCCGCATCTGCCACCTTGCGCTCGCTCCCCGTGGACTACGAGGCTGTGCTTGACTCGGTAACCGTGGCCGATAGTTGGACGGCGGAGGGAGCCGTGGTTAGGTATCTTCCCGTGGAGAGGGGGCGCACCGTGGAGGGCGATCAGGAGCGCTATGTGCGACGCATAACCCTCGACGACTACCACCCAATGCTCCACCTGCGCTCGCTCCTGGAACTCATATTTGCCCAGTCGGGCTACACCCTCTGCTCCAACTTTTTCGCCTCGGAGTGGTTTTCGTCGCTCTACATCAGTGGTCGTTGGAGCGAGCGTAATGTGGGCGAGGCGGCAGAGAGAATGAATTTCAGGGCGGAGCGCTCGGTGGCGAGTGGAAATGTCGCCGCCAATGAGTTTGGCCGTGTCTATGCCGACCACCTGGCCAACTACCACACCGTTGGAAACCTTGTGGACACCGTGGTGGAGGATGGTAATGTTGCCGGCGCCTTCGGCTTCGACCACACGGGCCGAATGTGCTTTACGGCCGAGAGGGGAGTGGCTGTGGCCTTCGAGTACCACCTCCGCTACCGCACCGACACGCGAATTGTTTCCCGCACCCAACTGGCTGGTTTTAGTGAGATTAGGCCTGCCTTTGGCGACTTGATAGAGGTGGATTTGAAGAACACCTACGCCGACCGTAAGGGTGTGCCGATGGTGAACGGAAGGCTCTACACGCTGGCAATCTTTGACTTTGTCGAGGGTGAAACCTATATCTTGGAGGGTACAAAGATTGGGGGATCTGTGGTGGAATTGCTCACAACCACCCTTCCCTTTGTGCAGGTGAACAACGATTGGGGCACAGTGACCAACCTGCGACTCTACCGAACAGACGGTGTGACCACCGTGGAGGCCACCGAGGATTGGGCTCTCTATGACGGCTATGTGCAGGAACGAGGGAGCCGTGAAGTGGATGTTGTGGTGCGCTCGGCCCCCGCAAGGCTTGCTGCCGGAGAGTCGCAATACTTCGATATGTTCTACTTCGGTGGTGCAGATGAGGATATGACAATGCAGCTCCTCGAAGGTACGTGGATGAGGCCACTGTTTTACACCACACCCATTGAGGGTGAGAGTGTTGGGTGGGCCGATGTGGCAAACTACGACTTCTCGCAGATGGAGCTTCTTGATGCCGTGAAGCACCTCTTCGACCTGCAAATCTACACCGACACATCCACAAGGCGTGTCTACATTGAGCCCCAGAGCGAGTTCTGTAACAACGGCGTGGTGGTTGATTGGAGCGAGAGGGTTGACTTTGGCCACGAGATAGTGGTGGAGGAGCTGGGTGCCGACAGTCACTCGGAGCTCACGTTGGCCTACCGACCCACCGACAAGGCCTCGCAACTGCTGGCCGAGGAGGAGGGACAGCCTTATGGCGAGTGGAGCGCCACCATCGCAAACCGCTTTGCCACCCAGGGTGTGGAGCGTAACGAAAACCCACTCTTTGCCCCCTCGGTGTCGGTGGAGGGAAGCGTCCCTCAGGCCCCTTCGGTGAGTCTTATAGCTGTGGGTGATGTGGACGATGTGGCGGAAGATAGGCTTGTGATGCGCTCGGCCTTTGAGCCCAAAATTCTTGCCTACCGCACTCTGAAACCCCTCGCAGAGGGTGAACGTTGGGAGTGGCCGAGTGGGGCGCAGGGCGTAGTTCCGCTCTTGGAGTTCTATACGTTTTCCTTTGAGTCGCCCCTCTCGCTGCTCTTTGAGGAGCGTGATGGGGTGGAGGGACTTGGTCGCTACTGGAAGGAGAGGGTG
>JAFYRC010000137.1 GCA_017547065.1 Tidjanibacter sp. | reverse complement strand
CGCCCTTCGGGCACCCCCTCTAACTTAGAGGGGGAATACCCTTTCCTGCCCTTTCCTGCCCTTTCCTGCCCTTTCTGCCCTTTCCTGCCCATCAAGCGTAACGGGCAATCGCCCGCAAGATGTTCTTGTTATTGCAGAGCGAGGGCAAGAACCTCATCCACCGTACGAACGTAGGAGAAGGTCAACCCTTCGAGATACTCCGCCTTGATCTCCGAAATATCCTTACGGTTGTCGTCGCACAACACAAGGTGGGTGATGCCGGCACGCTTGGCCGCCAAAATCTTCTCCTTGATACCACCCACAGGCAGCACCCTACCACGCAGGGTCGTCTCGCCCGTCATGGCAATCTTCTCGGTCACGCGGCGGGAAGTGTAGGTCGACACAATGGAGGTCACCATGGTGATACCCGCACTGGGGCCGTCCTTGGGAATAGCTCCCTCGGGTACGTGAATATTAATATCGTGTTTCTCAAAGAGTTCGGGCGCAATGCCGAGCTCCTTATGGTGGGCCTTGGTCCACTCCCAAGCGATGGTGGCGGACTCCTTCATCACGTCGCCGAGGTTACCCGTGAGGTTCAGCACACCCTTACCGGGGGTGAGCACCGACTCGATGTAGAGGATGTCGCCTCCCACCTCGGTCCATGCCAAACCGGTAACCACGCCGACCATACCTCCCAGGTCGTAGCTATCTTTCTGATACTTGGCCACGCCCAAAATCTTGCGTACGTCCTCCACCGACACAGCGGGTTCGTAGGCCTCCTCGAAGCCAATCTGCTTGGCTCGGTGGCGGGCGATTTTGGCGAGCTGCTTGTCGAGCGAACGGACACCGCTCTCACGGGTATAGTCCTCCACAATGGTGGCCAGCACCTCACGCGAGAGGGTCATCTGCTCGGGCTTAACTCCGTGGGCCTCACACTGTTTGCGTACCAAGTGGCGCTCGGCAATTTCGAGCTTCTCGTCCATGATGTAGCCGGCGATGTTGATCATCTCCATACGATCCCTGAGGGCTGCACTGATGTTGCCCACGTTGTTGGCCGTGGCAATGAAGAGCACCTTCGAGAGGTCGTAGTCCACGTCGATGTAGTTGTCGTGGAAAGTGCTGTTCTGCTCGGGGTCGAGCACCTCCAAGAGGGCACTCGAGGGGTCGCCGTGGTTGGCACGGCTCACCTTGTCCACCTCGTCGAGAATAATCACGGGGTTGGACGAGCCACAGCGTTTGATGGTCTCAATGATACGTCCGGGCATCGAGCCGATGTAGGTGCGGCGGTGGCCACGGATCTCCGACTCGTCGTGCAGACCGCCCAGCGAGATGCGACCAAACTTACGGCCCAGTGCCTCAGCCACGCTCCTGCCGAGTGAGGTCTTACCCACTCCCGGAGGACCATAGAGGCAGATGATGGGCGATTTGAGGTCGCCTTTGAGTTTGATTACGGAGAGGTGTTCGAGAATACGCTCCTTGACCTCCTCCAATCCGTAGTGATCCTCGTCGAGCCTTGCGCGGGCGCGGGTGAGATCCATATGATCCTCGGTGTACTCGCCCCAGGGGAGCTCCAACATCGTTTCGAGGTAGTTCATCTGCACCGAGTACTCGGCAACGGCGGGGTTCAGGCGCTCCAACTTAACCACCTCTT
>JAFYRC010000136.1 GCA_017547065.1 Tidjanibacter sp. | reverse complement strand
CATACTCTATCGACTTGACGGTCTGAAACTCAAATTCGAGGAGATTGGTCAGCAGATGACCGACCCCGAAGTGATTGCCGATATGAAGCGCTTTGTGCAACTCAACAAGGAGTACAAAGAGCTCGGTCCCATTGTGAAGGCCGCCGACCGTTACAAAAAAGCACTCGCAGATTTGGCCGATGCCAAAGATATCCTCGCCAACGAGAAAGATGAGGATATGCGTGAGATGGCACGCGAGGAGGTGGCAGAACTTGAACCCCTCACCATTCAGCTCGAAGAGGAGATCAAAATCCTCCTCATCCCCAAGGATCCCCAGGACGACAAAAATGCCATCGTGGAGATTCGTGGCGGTACGGGTGGCGACGAGGCTGCAATCTTTGCGGGCGACTTGTTGCGTATGTACATGAAGTACGTTGAGAACAAGGGCTGGAGGTATGAGATTAACTCCTTCTCGGAGGGTACCTCGGGTGGCTACAAGGAGGTTGTTATGAAGGTTACCGGCGAGGGCGTCTATGGTACGCTCAAATATGAGAGTGGTGTACACCGCGTACAGCGTGTGCCTCAGACCGAGACCCAGGGCCGTATCCACACCTCGGCAGCAACGGTGGCTATTCTTCCCGAGGCAGACGAGTTCGATGTGGATATCAATATGAACGACATCCGCAAGGATACCTACTGTGCAAGTGGTCCCGGTGGTCAGTGTGTGAACACCACCTATTCGGCTGTGCGACTCACCCACATCCCCACAGGTATTGTGGTGCAGTGCCAGGACCAGAAGTCGCAGCTCAAAAACTTCGACAAGGCTCTCGAAGAGTTGCGTACCCGAATTTTCAACTTGGAGTATGCCAAATATATGGACGAGATTGCGGCCAAGCGTAAAACCATGGTGAGCACCGGTGATAGGAGTGCAAAGATTCGTACTTACAACTATCCTCAGGGCCGTATCACCGACCACCGTATCAACTACACAATCTACAACCTGCCCGCCTTTATGAACGGCGACATTCAGGATTGCATTGATCACTTGATTGTGGCGGAGAATGCGGAGAGATTGAAGGAGAGCGAACTTGCATAATAGTCCGAGCAAACCTCGGGAATATTAATAAAAAAATAGGTGCGTAATTTACGCACCTATTTTTTTATTCTCAATTCGAGAACTCTAACTAACGGGATTTGTGACCTTCACTCGCTCATAGCGGTAGCCGCGGCGACGCAATTCGAGTGTTACACCAGCACGGAACATCACTTTGGCCGAGCGTGCCAGGATGTAGAATGCACGGGTGGTCTGTTTCTCAATCTGCTCGTGCTGAATGGCATTCATCACGGTGTGAGCAAGTGTACGCATTGTGTCTTCGAGTTTCTCACGCTCCTCACTCTCGGGCTCCACCGAAAGAATGTTTTTGAGAATATACTCGTCGATGGTGTCAAAACCGCCACCCAATCGTTTCAAATCGTCGTAGGTTTCGTTCTCGTGACGCTCCCATGCGGTATCCCACCAAGCTGCCAGGGCCATACCTACATAGGCAGCCACTGCAAGGGTAAATGCAGGGTAGGAGTTGATTTGGCCAACAGCATCGGCCATATATGCGGGTGCAAATTCGTGCCAACGGTCTTCAAGTTCAGCCACATCCATCAGGCGTCCTTCGGAGCCGTAGATGCCTGCCAAGAGGCTTTCGAGTCGTTGTTCGTAGTGTTCGAGGTATTCGCGTTCTTCCATTGTTGTGTCGTTTACTCTGTTTTGTGGGTGCAAATATCGCTCAATATGGCGAGAAAACCAAACCAACTGAGCCACAATTTACCCTATCGGGAGAATTGACCAAGGCGATGGAGGGTAGCGAGGGTGGCTGCAACAAAGTATATAAGGCTCTGTCCGGCAAGTGTGAGGAGTTGCCCACTACACTCACCGAGGGTAGCCCCGAGCGAGTTGAGCTTTACGAAGGCGAGTATACCTACGGGTGCAGGCAGGGTGTGGTGCGCCACAAACCACAACGTGGGAAGCTGTTCGAGCGGATAGGAAATGCCACTCAACAATATCAGCCCAAGCGAAAAGAATGTGAGTATTAGTAGCCCACTCTCGCTATCTCGGAACAGTGAGGAGAAAAATAGGGCAAAGAGGGCCGTGGCGGGCAGGAATAGTAGCGATAAGGCCACCAACTCATACCATCCGGCCAGGTGGGGAATATCAAAAACGGAGGGAAGGAATCCAAGTAGAAATGTCGAAAATAGGCCATAGATAATCACGTAGACCAACATTCGACCTACCACAATTACTGACGCATCGCCCAGGCGTGGACGGGCGCAACCGAAGAGTTGACTGTCCTCACCGAGTTCGCGCTCGCGACCGCTACGGATGCAGGCAATCATCAGCATTGTTTGGAATATGATGACAATCAGCACCGACGGCAACAGATAGCTACCATAACCTTTCGTGGGGTTGAAGAGGGGCGTGCCCGCCACCTCGGCCGGTTGGGCAGTGGCAATAGCCTGTGTGATGTCGGGTGGTAGAGTGAGCGCCAATTGTTGTGCGAGTTGGCTGTCGAGCGCCTGCATAGCACCGAGCGAGCCACGCTGTATGGCCTCGTAGTATAGAAATTCGGCCGTGGAGGCCGACACCACAAAGAGTGCCTCCTCGCCCAAGCCGATACGCTTTTCGAGGTTGGCGGGTATGGTTATTATGGCCTCTGCTTTTGAGGTGGCCATAAACTCTGTTGCCTCCAAGCGGTCGTTAACCTCGGCCACCACCGCTACCTCGGGCGAAGAGTCGATCCACTCAACGAGCTTGCGCGAGAGGAGAGTGTGTGACTCATTCACAACCACCACGGGCGCGTTGTGGACGACATTGGGCCGATAGAGGAGGTTGTAGAGCAGGCCATAAATCACCACACCACCCACCATTACCAGCAGGGCGCTCGGGGTGGACGACAGACAACGCACCTCGTGACCAACTGTGTGGCACAATAGTGACCAAAGTCGGGGACTAACTGATTTTCTCATAACGTCGTGAAATGATTGCCTTGCGTAGGCGGGGTAGAACAACAATGGGAAGCGCACACACAATCATCATTGCCACCACGTCGGGCCACACCCACTCTGTGCCATAGTTGCCATAGAGGATGTTTTGCGAGAGGGTAGTGAAGTGGCGTATGGGAAGGAGTGTGGCGAGTGACTGAAATGCAGGGTAGAGCGACCTTATAGGGAACGTGACGCCACACAGAGTCGCTCCCAGCGAGCCCACCATCGACACAATGCTAATGATGAGCCCCAGTGCAGGGAAAAGCCCGAAGATGAATAATCCCAAGGCCTGACTCGACACCACAAGTAGCACACTCCACAATGCGAGCAACCACAGTGACCCCTCGCCATGGGGCAATCCATCGGGGCCTCCGTAGAACCAAGCAACAGAGCCGATAGCGGCGGCGGAGAAGGCGATGGTGTAGGGCAGGAGCTTGCCCACCACGGCTGTGAGGATGTTCCCATTTGCTCCAACGAGCCACCTCACTGCTGTGCCCGACTTGATTTCGACGCCCACAGCGTAGGCCGTGGCGAGCATTACAACAATTTGCAACATCACCATCAGTAGCGGAAACGAGAGGTAGGCTGAGTAGTTGAGTGTGGGATTGAACATCGCCATCGAATCGGCCATTATAGGCGCCACTAGTGCCTGAATGGTGTCGGTAGAGAGTCCAAGCGCAGTAGCTGTCATCACCACGGGCTCAACGGCAATCTCTGTCAAGAGATTTTCTAATGCTGCCTCCACTTGTCCGCCGACGCTCATCAGGGCATAGTGAAAATAGTAGGCAATTGTGGGCCCTCGGTTGGCGAGTAGGTCGGCCTCAAAGTTGTGCGGAAAGACCACATAGGCATATATTTTCTTTGCCCTCATAGCCGCGAGGGCGTCGGATGTGGAGGTGTAGTACTCCGCAATGGAGAGTGAAGGTGCTGCATCAATGGCTCGTGTAATGCTCCTTGTCGTGGCCGAAAAGTCCTCGTCGACAACGCCAATGGGGATATTTTCGAGGCGCCCATTGCCAAAGATGGTTGCCATAAAGAGTGAGGCGAAGAGTGGTACGGCAAACATCACAACCAGGTAGAAGGGGCGCTCCAAGATGCGCCCCCACTCACGTTGTAGGGTGTGTGCTAATCCCATTTTATGGGGCCTCCAATGCTTACTCATGGCATTGTTCCAAACTCTTCAAATCAATCAAAACGCTCATCCCGGGGCGCAGGCCTTCAACTTCGCAGGTGGGTCGGGCGTGTATTTCAAAGGTGCGCATGTCGTAGCCGTCAACATCGCTACTGCTCTTCCAGGTGGCAAAACTACCGAGGGGTGAGATGTAGTAGATGCAGAACTCCACAGCTTTCAGTGCCAACGCGGGAATGTTGGCGTGGAAGATATTTCCCATCTGGAAAAGTGGCATTTTGTCCTCGCGAATGTTCAACACGGCGTAGGCTTCCGATAGGGGCACGATGGACATGATGGGGGTGCCCGTACCCACAAGTTCGCCCTCGTTGGGGTAAATTACGGCCACCTGGCCGCCTGTGGGGGCACAAAGAAACGAGTCTTCCAGTATTGCATCTACCTGTGCGACAATGTCTTGCGCCGCATTGGCTACCGATTGTGCGCTGGCCTTGTCCTCGCGCTGTGCTCCATGGTAGGCTAGCAGATACTCCTCTCTTGCGGACTTCTCCACAGCCACAGCCGACTACCACATCGCCTCGGCCTCATCCTTGCGTTGGAGCGTGACAACACTGTCGGCCCACAAACGACGTATGCGCCCATAGGTCTGCTCGGCAAGTTCTCGCTGTGCTTTGGCACCGATCCACATCTGCTCGGCCGCCCTAATTAGCTCCTTGCGAGTGCCACCGTCCACCTTGTCGCTCTGTGCTTGTGCGGCCTCGGCCATTGCCACAGCCTCACTACGTTTGGCCTCCGCTTCGGGCGAGAGTATGCACACAAGTGTGTCGCCTGCGTGGACTACATCTCCTTCCGATACATAGAACCGTCCAATGCGCCCGGGTAGTTTACCCGAAATGCGCACCTGCTCGGCCTCGATGGTGCCCTGAATAATCTGTGGACGGTGGCGAGAGGTGCTTATGCCCCAAATGGAAATGGCAACGATGAGAGTGACAATCGCGATGAATACCACCGTCAGTGCGGTGTAGCCTTTGTTGTTAGTTTCCATATTGTTTTGTTTGTTGTTCGATGTCTATTCCACATAGTGTAAAGAGCTCTGCTCGTGCAATGTTCCACTCGTAGAGCACTGCAATGCGCACCAATCGGGCCTCGGCCAACTCCACTAAGCTCCGCATTACCTCCGAAGATGTGGCCATCCCCTCAACAAAAGCCCTACGCCTTGTTCTTGCAAGTTCTTCTGCAAGGGCAATGGTTGTGTCGATTGCTGTGAGTTGTTGGTGGGCTTGGGCGAGCTGACCATAAAGGGCCTCAATCTCCACGGTGAGTTGTTGGCGGAGTTGTTCTTCGGCGAGCTGGGCGGTGCGCACAAGGGTGCGTGACTTTGCAATGCTCTGCTCTCGGGCGGTGCCGTCAAAGAGTGTCCACGTGGCCCCCACACCCACAAAGGTGCGTGGTACAAGCCCTGCATCAATGCCCGACGACCATAGGCGATGAGAGCCGATAATGGCCACGTCGGGTAGGTAGCGACTCTGGTTGATGTGTAGTTGCTCACGCGCAAGTTGTGCCTCCACCTGCGTGGAGCGTATGGAGGTGTTGCTGTCGAGCGAACAGATGAAAAACTCCTTTGATGGGAGTGGCTCAATCTTACCGAGTGGAGTGGTGGGGACAATATAAAGTGTGTCAACGCCGAGGATGGCACCCAGTGAGGCCCTCGCAACAGAGAGCCTTGACTCTGCACCCACAAGTTCGGAGGCCATTGTTGCAGCCCCCACCTCCGCCGACAATCGCTCGGCCTTGTTGATTATGCCCTCGCGCTCCAAGCACTTGGCCTCCCTAGCCACTTCGAGCGACGAATTGAGTGCCTTCCGACACACCTCGACGCCCATTTGTGCGACCTCTACGGCAAGATAGGCCTCGGTGGTTGCACACAACACCTTATTTTGTACCCCTTCCTGTGCCGTTGTAGCGAGTTCTACGCCGAGCCTTCCGACCCGTGAAGCAATAATGCGCTTACCTCCGCTGAACAGTGGCCACACGATTTCGGCTCCCACTGATGCGGTGTTGCGTGGTGCAAATTCAATTCCCACGGTCGCATCTGCTACCGACGTTATGATCTCTTCCAACATAGGGTTGCCCTCTATGAGTTGCTCAAATTCGCCCAGCAGACCATCGGATAGCTCACCAATGGAGCGATTGAGTTCTATGGGTGTTGTTGTATGCAGGGCCTCGCCAGTGAGTGTTATGGTTGGCCACCACGCCGAGCGTAACAGGTGCATGTCCTGACGTGCCATGGCCACACCTTGCTCGGCAACATCAATCGCACGATTGTTTTGCTTGGCCATGCAGAGTGCATCGCTCAACGACAGACGCAGAGTGTCGCACGGAGATTGTGCGAGTAGGGTATATATAAATAGGTGTAGGGCGGAGGCAAGCAGAAGGAGTCGTTTCATGTCGGTGTGTATCTCTTTTTTGCCTTACACTCGCAAAGGGTGTACCAAAAAAACAAAGGAGCTACGCCCAATGGTGAGCGTAACTCCTTATGTTTGGATGCGAGCCAGAAATGTGGCCCCCGTCCTTAAATTATGTCAGTCTTACTGTGCGGGTGTGGGCTGTGCAACCTCGGCAATGCCAAGCTCCTTCCTTACTGCGGGAGCGAGGTTGAGCATCTGACTCTCGTCCATATAAGCCAAAGCACCGGCAGCCAAGTCAAACACTGCGATAAGACCATTCTCGGCAGCAATTTTGTCGATGGTAGCGCGTGCTTTCTCAATCAGGGGAGTCATCAACTCGCCCTGCTTCTTCTGCATATCCTGCGAACCGGCCTTGCCCAACTCCTCATAGCGCTGCTGCAAGCCAATCAGCTCCTGTTCTTTGCTCTGACGAACAGCGTCGGAGTAGGCAGCTGCGTTTTTCTGGTAGTCGGCGAGTTTGTTGTTATACTCAACCTGAAGGAAATTCAACTGCTCCTCAACCTCTTTCTGCAACTTCTCCAACTGCAACTGAACGTCGCTAATCTCGGGCATGTTGTAGATGATTTCCTGCGAGTTTACATAGCCAAATTTGGGCTGTGCGTTGCTCACCGAAGTTGCGCACAAGAGTGCTGCAACGGCAAGCGAGAGTTTCATAAGTAACTTCATTTTCTTCTGTGTGTTTTTTATTTTACGATTTGAATAATTTGTTCGGTGATGTCTACACTGGGAGCGTAGTAGGGCAGAGCGGTAACTGCTACGTCAATAACCAATGCAATACCATTCTTGGTTGCCCACTGGCTGATGGCATTGTTTACCTGCTCGGTGAAGGGGGTGAGGAGCTCCTCCTGCTTCTTGGCAATGATACCCTCGGTGCCAAACACTTTCTGCTGATACTCGGTGATTTTCTTCTCATTGTCGAGAATGGTCTTCTCCCTTGCCTGCTGGTCGGCGAGCGAGAGTCCGTCTTTGGCCACCATGTAGCTCTGATACATCTCCTCGAGTTTTGCAAAAGCGTCGTCGATGTTCTTCTGGTAGTTTGTGGCCAACTGGTCCAACTCCTCTACGGCAGCCGTGTAGGCCTCCATAGACTGATATATCTTTGAGGTGTTAACCACAGCGTAGTTCTGTGCCGAAAGACCCCACGACAGCGCAAGGGCGGCAATGGCGAGAATAATCGATTTTTTCATAACAACTCTGTTTTTTTATTGGTTTATATCTGTGTTGTCTGTCCGTTTTTAGAACTGTTGTCCGATAACGAAGTGGAACTGGCTGCCGCTGACGTCGTTCTGGCCGTAGGGTTTGTCGAAACCATAACCCCAGTCGATACCGAGCAGACCAATCATGGGAAGGTAAATGCGCAGACCGGCACCAAGCGAACGTTTCAACTCAAAGGGGTTGAAGTCCTTCCAACCAAGCCAACCATTACCGGCCTCAGCAAATAGCAGAGCATAGATCTGCGATTGAGGCTCCATGATAATGGGGTAGCGCAACTCGGCGGTGTATTTGTTGTACACGTTAGCATAGGTATAACTCGAACTGCTGGGCGTGAGGGTTCCGTCCTCATAACCACGCATCGAGATGATGTCAACACCATATACATTGTATCCTGACATACCATCACCACCAATATCAAAGCCCTCAAATGGCGACTGCTTGCCAGGGGTGTAGTTACCCAGGTAACCCATCTCAGCCCTTGTCATTACAACTAACTTGCCATCGTTGGTCAAGGGGTAATACCACTTGTAGCTCAACAACCACTTGTGGTACTCAATCCACTTGTATTTCTCCTCATCTGGCATCGAAGCATAGTCCTTGCCGGGAGTGAAGAGCGAGTAGGGAGGAGTGAGCGTGAGCGAGAATGTGAACTCCGAACCTCGGCGGGGATAGATTGGCGAGTCGGTAGAGTTACGCGACAGCAACGTGCGGAATGTGAAGATGTTGGAGCGACCATTGCTGAAAATAAAGTAGTTCCAATCCTGCATTTCGTAAGCTGCGTATGCAAGCTCGTTGTAGAGCGTGAAGTATTGGTCGGGCCACGAGAGCCTGCGTCCCAAACCTACGCTTGCACCCATTGCACGGAAGAACTGACCGTTGTCCACCAAACCCGTATAGGCCGAGTAGTAGTTGGTGGTCTGCTCCGACCAGTAGGCACTCACGGTGAGCGAGTTGGGTTTCTTGCCGCCCAACCAAGGCTCCGTGAAGCTGGCCGAGATAGAACTATAATAGGTACCATTGGTCTGTCCACGAATCGAGAGTTGCTGGTTGTCACCCTGGGGATAGGGCCTCCAAGCCTCCTTATTGAAGAAGTTTTTCATACTCATGTTCGTAAACACAACACCAAGTGAACCTACGAACATGCCGGCACCCCAACCGCCACTAATCTCAAACTTATCGCTAGCCTTTTCGCTCAAACCCCACGTTACATCCACATTCTCGTTGGATACGGGGCGGATGTCGGGTTTGATCTGGGTCTCATCGAAGTGGCCCATTGCTGCAAGTTGACGCATGGTCTGCATAATCAGCGCACGGTTGTAGAGCTCACCGGGGCGAGTGTAGATCTCCCTACGGATAACCTCGTCGTTCACCTTGGTGTTACCAGTGATACCCACATTGTTGAAACGATACTGGTTGCCCTCGAAAATCTTAATCTCCAAGTCGATGGAGTCGCTACCGATGATAATCTCGGTGGGTGAAATCTGCGAAGCAAGGTAGCCCTCGTTCTGATAGAGTGCATTGATGGTCGAAACATCCTCTGGGTCATCCTCCTTGCCCACGCCAAGTCGCTCGTTAAGGGTCTTTTTATCGTAAGCGTCGCCGGGTTTAATGCCGAGCATAGCGTTGAGCTGCTCGGTGGGGTAGGTGCTGTTACCAACCCACTTGATGTTGCGGTAGTAATACTTGTTACCCTCGTCTACGGTAATCACCAGGCCGATACGTTCGGGGCTGATGACATAGACGGAGTCTTTTACAATCATTGCATTACGATAGCCCTTCGAGTTGTAGAAGTCAATGATGTTGTCATAGTCCTCCTCCAACTCATCCTCGCGGAGTTTGGTGTTGTGGAAGATGTTGATACTCTTCTTGTGAATCTTCTTCATCACTCGGCGCAACTGCTTGTCGGAGAAGGCCTCATTGCCCTCGAAGTCCAACTCGCCGATGCGCACTTTCTCGTTGCGATTGACAACGAAGGTTACGTTCACTGCATTTTTGATTATCGAGTCGTTCTCGATGCGGGGGAGAACCTCCACATTACGCCAACCTTTGTGAATGTAGTGGTCTTTAATCTGGTTAACACGTTTCTCGATATTGTAGTCGCTGAGAGTTTCGGCACCACGTTTGAGTTTGAAGTCCTCAATGAGGGTGGTTGCGGCACTCTTGCTGATACCCTCAAAGAGCCAGTTGTAGATCCTTGGCCTCTCGGCAAGTACAAAGCTCAAATCGACACTATCGCCAACGGGTGTGGCATAGACCTGAATGTCCGAAAAATACTGTTTGGACCACAAGCGGCTGATGGCTTGCGAAATCTCCCTACCGGGGATGGATACCACATCGCCCTTTGCAAGACCCGACGAGTTGATCTGCATCTCTGCATCGAGGAATTTGATACCCTCGGCAGTGATGTTGCGGATAATGTATCGCTTGGGTGCGGTGTAGTCGGCCAACGGAGCGTTGGGGTCAATCACAACCTTAACCTCCTGTTGCTGCTCCTCAACTTGCTGTTCGGAGTCGGTAGGAGTTGTTGTTTCTACTATTGCGGTCTGCTCGGTCTGTGGGGCGCCTTCGGGAGTCTGCGCCCAAAGTTCAATGCCTCCGAAGAGAGCTAAAATAAATATGAGTGCCTTTTTGTTCATTATTTGTTGTTTTCTTCTTTCTCGTTTTGTTAATCTTTTTGTGTCCGTCCTACTTTACAAGGCCGAAGCGACGCTGACGACCGGCATAGGCTTCGAGCGCCTCGCGTAGCGACTCTTTGTCGAAGTCGGGCCATAGGGTGGGGGTGAAATAGAGCTCGCTGTATGCGGCCTGCCACATCAGGAAGTTGCTCAACCTATACTCGCCACCGCTACGGATAATGAGGTCCGGATCGGGGTAGTCTTTCGAATAGAGGTGTTGCGAAATGAACTCGGAGGTGATCTCCTCCACCTTGATTGTGCCATCTGCTACCATTCGTGCAATATCCTTGGTGGTTGCGGTGAGCTCATATCGGGAGCTATAATTCATGGCCAACACTACCGTCAGGGCTTCGCCCTCGGCAGTGTCACTCTCGATGCGGTCAATGTAGGCGTTAACCTTCTTGGAGAAGGCAATCCTATCGCCCATAATGCGGATACGCACGCCCTCCTTTTTCAACTCGGGAGTCTCGGCAATTACGCTGCGGCAGAAGAGTTCCATGATGGCGTCAACCTCCTCCTGGGGGCGACCCCAGTTCTCGGTAGAGAAGGTGTAGAGGGTGAGAAATTTGATACCCTCAGCCACGGCAGCCTTGATTACTTTACGCACGCTCTCCACGCCGGCAATGTGTCCCTCTGGACGCGCTTTGCCACGCATTTTAGCCCACCTGCCATTGCCGTCCATGATGATGGCAACGAGGGTGGGAATGTTTTGTATGCTCTTTTCTTGTGTCATTAGTGTCGCATTAAACGTGCAAATATAAGCATTATATTTGGGATTTCATATACCCCTTGGAGCTCAAATCCGTTTTTGTGGGCTCGTGGCGTGGGTCTGTAAGGTCTATTGCTTTGATTCTCTGCTGTCCACACCCCACATCATTTTATCCTTTAACGTGTCGTAGAAGGATATATTTTGCAGTTGCATCAAAAAAACTTCCTCCTCGGCTCGTGTGATTGTGAAAGAGGCGCCACTATTGATAGTGAAGTTTTCGTTGTCGATACCCACCAGAGCCTGGGGGTCGCGAGCGTCGATAGTCAGGCGTACCACGCTTGTGTCGGGAATTACGATGGGGCGCATTGTGAGATTGTGGGGAGCAATGGGTGTGAGAATCATACACCTACATTCGGGAGCAACGATGGGACCACCTGCGCTCAACGAGTAGGCAGTGGAACCGGTTGGTGTGGCAACAATGGCTCCGTCGCTCCAA
Source organism: Tidjanibacter sp. (assembly GCA_017547065.1). Classification (GTDB taxonomy): domain Bacteria; phylum Bacteroidota; class Bacteroidia; order Bacteroidales; family Rikenellaceae; genus Tidjanibacter. Next base: position 5,731 of record JAFYRC010000136.1, on the reverse strand, counting down.
TAGTTAGCCACGGTGCGTGAATCAATCTCCACCTTGATGCCAATCATGCCACGTCCGCCCCTCTGGATGGAAAACTCATTGAAAGCCAGCGGAAGAGCAATGTTTTCTTCGACATCTCCCTCAATTCGCAACAGCGAGCGCTTTTCGATCGAAAACTTGCCACTTTGGAGCGCATCGAGGGCACTCTGAAATTTATCGCCCGCCACGGTGGCTAAAAAGCCGAGCCTGCCTGAGTTGATACCCAGCACAGCAATCTTGCGTCCGCCAATGGCCCTCACGACACTCAAGAGGGTGCCGTCGCCACCATAGGAAATAACTATTGCATCCTCGCTCAGGGCCGAGCAAAGTGCGTCGTAGCGGTTTTCTGCGCCTACCGTTACACCTTCGCCCTGCTCCAACCAATCGGCTGTGGCAGAGTCCATCTGGTAGTCGAAACCACGCTCGGAAATACTCTCTACAAGTGCGCCAAACAACTTCGTGGATTTGCCACTCGAAGGGCGCGAAAACAAAATTATTTTCATTTCACAAAACTTTGTGATACCTTTATGGCGCAAATTTACCCAAATCTTCCGAACAAACAGCAAGAAGGTATGACTAAATTGAGTGTAAACATAAATAAAATTGCCGTAATTCGCAATTCACGCGGTGGTACGATGCCCGATGTGGTGCTTGCGGCAGAAAATATCGAGCGCTTCGGTGCCGAAGGAATCACTGTGCACCCCAGGCCCGATGGTCGCCACATTAGGTATGATGATGTTCGCAACCTTAAAAAGGTTGTTACTACGGAGTTGAACATCGAGGGCAACCCGATAGACTCCTTTACGGATCTTGTGTTGGAGGTTGTACCTGCACAAGTGACCCTCGTGCCCGACGCACACAACGCCATCACTTCCAACGCCGGTTGGGATACCATCGCCAACAAAGACTTCCTTGTGGAGAAAGTGAGGGAGTTTAAGGCTAAGGGTATCAGGGTGTCGATTTTTGTGGATCCCGTGGTGGAAATGGTGCGTGGCGCAAAGGAGTGTGGTGCCGATAGGATCGAATTGTATACGGAGTCTTATGCGAGTGGTTATGGGCAGGATAGGGAAGCGGCTATTGCTCCCTATGTGGCTGCTGCAGAGGAGGCTCGCAGGCTCGGTTTGGGTCTTAATGCCGGTCACGATTTGAGCCTCGAAAACCTCCGCTATTTCGTGGAGCGTATTCCATTTGTGGATGAGGTTTCTATTGGTCACGCTCTCATTAGCGATGCCCTCTACTATGGCCTTGAAAATACCGTGCAACTCTACCTTCGTGAACTTAAACCCACAGCTAAAAATGAGTAACGAACACCCACTTTCGCTACCCGTATTCCGACAGATTAGGGATATCGTCGACCAGATGGGCGTGAGGGCCTATGTGGTGGGTGTCTATGTGCGCGACTACTACCTCCGACGTCCCTCGACGGACATCGATATTGTGGTGGTCGGAAGTGGTATTGAGGTTGCTAAAGCATTGGGTAAGCAACTGCATTCTAAGGTGTCGATTTTCAAAACTTTCGGCACGGCCATGTTGCGCGATAAGGAGGGACGTGAAATTGAATTTGTTGGGGCTCGTAAGGAGTCCTATTCGCCCGACTCTCGCAAGCCCGCCGTGGAGGAAGGAACGATTGAGGATGATCAATTGCGAAGGGATTTTACGATAAACGCCCTGGCATGGTCGCTTAATGGCGACACCTATGGCGAGCTGCTCGATAGTTTTGGCGGTATGGCTGATATGGAAAAGTGTATTATTCGCACTCCGACCGACCCCGACGTGACTTTTTCGGACGACCCATTGAGAATGATTAGGGGTGTGCGTTTTGCCACTCAGCTTGGTTTTGATCTGGCCCCGGAAACCTTCGAGGCGATTCAGCGTAACTGCGAGCGAATAGCCATCGTTTCGAAGGAGCGCATCGCCACCGAATTGCACAAAATTGTCGCTTCACCCGTGCCTTCAATCGGCTTTGATTTGTTGTCAAAAACGGGTCTTTTGCCTCTGATTTTCCCCGAACTTGAACTTCTACGAGGAGTTGAAGTAAGGAATGGTAAAGCCCACAAAGACAATTTTATACACACTCTTAAAGTGTTAGATAATGTGGCGCGCAAGAGCGATAATCTTTGGTTGCGCTGGGCGGCACTTTTGCACGACATTGCCAAGCCCCGCACAAAGGCTTTCGATGCTCGCGTGGGTTGGTCGTTCCATGGTCATGAGGTGGTGGGTAGCAAGATGATTCCCGATATTTTCCGCAGGCTGAAATTGCCCCTTAATGAGCACATGAAATATGTACGTAAGTTGGTGTTTCTTCACCTGCGTCCCATTATTCTCTCGGAGGATGAGGTGACCGATTCGGCAGTGAGGAGGCTCTTGTTTGAGGCGGGCGACGACGTGGAGGATTTGATGACGCTTTGCGAGGCTGACATCACCTCCGGTATCGATTCAAAAGTTCAGCGCTATCTGCGTAATTTTGCGCTTGTTAGGGTGAAGATGAAGGAAATCGAAGAGAAGGATCGTGTGCGCAATTTCCAGCCACCAATTACTGGCGAGATTATTATGCGCACTGATGCTTTGGAGCCTTGTTCGCTGGTGGGTGAGATTAAGGCCGAAATCAAGGAGGCAATTCTTGATGGTGTTATCCCCAATGAGTATGACGCTGCATTTACTCTGATGGAGAAAATTGCTGCAGAGAAGGGGCTTAAAAGAGCTGTCAGTGAATAGAATATGTTGTGAGAATGTACGAAAAAAAAGGACTGCCGATGCAGTCCTTTTTTGTGTGGGCATTGTGGAGTGCACCACAACTTATGGCCTAAATCTCATCGCGTAGGTTGTCGATGTCTTCATCCTCCTCGCTGTCGGCCAACTCGTCGACGCCCTTGAGGTCGTCGTTGTAGTAGTCCTTGTCGTCCTCCTCCTCAATGTGCTCGTCAATCTTCACGTTGATCTTCACCAGGTAACTTACCTCGTCTGTTTCAAAAGGTACAGCATAGAAAAACTCGCCATTGGGTTTGTCGATACGCATCATTGCATCGGTGAAACCATAGGGATATGCTTTCTTTACAGCCTCCTGCAATTCGGGCGAGAGGTTGGCAAAGCTCACAACGGAGCGCCTTTTATTGTTACTTGCTCTATTCATAAATTTTGGATGTGTTCTGAAATTTTCTGCAATTATAAGGCAAAAATCATTACTTGGAGCCGTTGTTGATAACTTTTTTGGAAAAAATGATGAAAAATGGGCCGAGAGCTGATTTTGTCCAACATTTTTTGTATTTTTACCCTGTTTTATATATGCTAAATTTATGCTCGAAAGAATAGAACAACTCCGCAAGGAGCTCACCCTCTATAATCACAAATACTACGTGGAGGCAACTCCCGTTGTCAGTGACTACGAATATGACCGCCTGCTGCGCGAATTGCAGGATTTGGAGGCGGCTCATCCGGAGTGTTACGATCCCACTTCGCCCACGATGAGGGTGGGTAGTGACCTCACAAACGAATTTGTGTCGGTGGCTCACCGTTTCCCCATGCTTTCCCTTTCGAACACCTATTCGCTCGACGAGTTGAAGGACTTTGTGGAGAAGGTGGAGCGTGAGGAAGGGCCCACGGAGTTTGTGTGTGAGTTGAAGTTCGATGGTACAGCCATCTCGCTCACCTATGAACACGGACGTCTGTTGCGAGCCGTTACTCGTGGCGACGGTGTTAGGGGTGACGATGTTACGGCCAATATTCGTACCATTCGTAGTGTGCCTTTGGTGTTGCAAGGCGAGGGTTGGCCCGACTACTTCGAGATGAGGGGCGAGGTGATTATGCCTCACGCTTCCTTCAATCGCCTCAATGCCGAGAGGGTGGAGGTGGGTGAGAGCCCCTTTGCAAACCCTCGTAATGCAGCGGCGGGTACGATTAAGTTGCAGAGTTCGCAGGAGGTTGCCCGTAGGGGGCTCGACTGCTTCCTCTACTACATGGTGGGTGAGGGACTCCCGCACCAGAATCACTGGGACAATCTCCAAGCTGCCAAAGAGTGGGGCTTTAAGATCTCCGACCGTATGCAGAAGTGCCGTTCGTGGGAGGAGATTGAATCATTCATTACTCGCACCGACGGCGAGAGGGGAGAGTTGCCCTACGATACGGATGGCGCTGTGGTGAAGGCTAATGACTATATGGCTCAGCGTCGCTTGGGCTCTACGGCCAAGGCTCCACGTTGGGCTGTGGCCTATAAATTTAAGGCCGAGCAGGCCCTCACAAGGCTCCTTTCGGTAGACTTTCAGGTGGGACGTACGGGTGCAGTGACTCCCGTGGCCAACCTCGATCCCGTGCAGTTGGCCGGTACGGTTGTGAAGCGCGCTTCGCTACACAATGCCGACCAGATTGCTCTCCTTGATGTTAGGGTGGGTGATATGGTCTATGTGGAGAAGGGCGGCGAGATTATCCCGAAGATTACAGGAGTGGAACTCTCCGAGCGTACGGAGGAGTGTAAACCATTGCAATATATTACTCACTGCCCCGAGTGCGGTGTGGAGTTGGTGCGCGTGGAAGGCGATGCGAAACACTTTTGCCCCAATCAGGATGGTTGCCGTCCACAAATCGTTGGGCGCATTATCCACTTCATCTCCCGCAAGGCGATGAATATCGAGGGCATTGGCGAGGAGACCGTTGAGTTGCTCTACGATAGCGGGCTGATTAAGACAATTGCCGACCTCTACGACCTCCAACCCACGATGATTGCAACTCTGCCGAGAATGGGCGCGAAGAGTGCCGAGAATATTATGAGAGAACTTTCGTTGTCGCGTGAGGTGCCCTTCGAGAGAGTGCTGTTTGCCCTCGGAATCCGCTTTGTGGGCGAAACCACGGCAAAGTATTTGGCTCACCACTTTGGTAACTTGGATGCTATCATGAATGCTTCGGAGGCGGAGTTGGCCGAGGCTGACGAGGTGGGCGAGAAGATTGCTGCCAGCATTAGGGCATACTTTGAGGACGAACAGAATCGTTCTATAATAGAACGCCTCCGAGCCGTTGGCCTCCAATTCGTGGAAGCCGAAAAGCAGACGCTTTCCAATAGTTTGGAGGGATTGTCGTTTGTGATTTCGGGTAGCTTCGAGCGCCATTCGAGGGATGAACTGAAAGCACTCATTGAGTTGCATGGAGGTAAGAATCTTGCGGCCGTTAGTGGTGCAACATCCTATCTGTTGGCTGGTGATAAGATTGGCCCTGCCAAGTTGCAGAAGGCAACAAAATTGGGTGTGAAGATAATCTCCGAGAGCGACTTTGAGGCTATGATTGGTGGCTTGGAGGGGGTAGCTACGCAACCCGAAATACAGCAGGCTATTAAGCCTGAAAATAAAAAGGAGAGCGAAAAGATTGCCGTGCAAGGCGAACTTTTCTAACAAATAACCTATCTTTGCAGGTTGAATTGAAAGTAACTCGATATATGAAGACAAAACTCACAGGCCTGGGTGTTGCACTTGTAACCCCCTTTGCTCCCTCGGGAGAGGTCGATTTTGTTGCCTTACAGCGACTTGTAGATATGATGATTGAGGGTGGTGCCGACTACCTCGTGGTGATGGGCACTACGGGTGAAACTCCAACTCTCACACTCCCCGAGAGGGTGGCTGTGTTGCGCACCGTGAAGGAGCAAAATGCAGGCCGCTTGCCCATTGTGGTGGGTGTGGGTGGTAACGACACTGCTCGTGTGGTGGAGCTTATCAATCAGACCAATCTCGAT
>JAFYRC010000012.1 GCA_017547065.1 Tidjanibacter sp. | reverse complement strand
CCTCACCGGCACACTCGGCATCACCACCGAGGAGCTGTTGGGTACCAAAGGCATCATCTTGGCAGTTGCTCTGATTGCCCTCTCGATTGCCTACCCCTCCTATGGTTTTGTACACCGCACGGTGAAGGCCTCGATGGTGGCCGATAGGGAAGAGATTTTGGAGGCCTTCCGCCAGAATGGATATTCGCTCCGCAAGGAGAGCGAGGGAGAGATGGTATTTCACGCCTCGGCTCCTCTCAAAAGGTTGTGGCACCTGGGCGACGACAGGATTGTTGTGAGGCCCATCGACGGCTTCAACATCGACCTTTATGGCATCCGCAAAGAGGTTGTCCAGTGTGAGTTCCGCATCACAAGCTACCTCATCGGCAAGGGACAGCAATAGAGGAACCCACAACACTCAACACACAAAGAATCACACGAAATGAAAAAGAGTATCAAACACATAGTCCTCGTAGTGGGTGCCACAGCAACCATCCTGCTGTTGGGCTCGGCCGCCAGCGACAGTACCTACAAGCTCGGTAAGAGTGTGGAGGTGCTGGTCAGTATGCTCAGGGGCATAAACCTCTTCTACGTTGACGAGGTGGAGTCGGATAAGCTCCTCGAAGCCGCAGCACACGGCATGACCCGCATTTTGGACCCCTACACTACCTATCTGCCCGCCGAGAGCATGGACGACTTCACAAGGATGACCACGGGTAAATATGGCGGTGTGGGCTCGCTCATTCGCCAGAGGGGCGAGTGGGTTGAGTTTACTGCCCCCTACAAAGGCTCGCCTGCCGACAATGCCGGCATACGCCCTGGCGACTGCATCGTGAAGATTGACGGCAAGAGTGCCAAAGGTATGACCACCCAGCAGGTAAGCTCACTACTCAAAGGCGACCCCGGCAGTAGCGTGAAGCTCACCGTGAGGAAATTCCCCACCGACGAGGATGTGGATCTTAAAATCAAGCGCGACAGGATTGCCATCCCCGGAGTGCCCTACTACGGAATGGTGGCCGACAGCATTGGATATATCACCCACACCGACTTTACGGAAGGGTGCAGCGCCGACCTTCTGGCCGCCTACAAAGCCCTCGACTCACTCGGCATGAAGGGCCTCGTGTTGGACTATCGTAGCAACTCGGGAGGTATTCTCCAAGAGGCTGTGAAGATCCTCTCCATCTTCCTGCCCAAAGGCACCGAGGTGGTTAGCACCCGCTCGCCTAAGAACGCCGCAAACAACAAAGCATACAAGACCGAAAACACTCCCCTATCGCTCGACCTACCCATCGTTGTGTTGACCAACAGCGGAACAGCCTCGGCAGCGGAGATTGTGGCCGGAGCACTTCAAGACACCGATAGGGCCGTGTTGGTTGGCCAGCGTACCTTCGGTAAGGGTCTTGTACAGAGCACACTACCCTTGGGCTACAACGCCTATGCAAAAATCACAACCGCCAAATATTACCTCCCCAGCGGACGCTGTGTACAGGCCATCGACTATGCCCACCGCAATGACGACGGCAGCGTGGCCTCGCTACCCGACTCACTCATCACGGAATTCAAGACCACCGCAGGTCGCAAGGTGTATGATGGTGGTGGCGTGATGCCCGACGTGGTACTGGATCCCCAGTATGTGAGCAGTTTTGCCTATGTGGTCTACGGAATGGGCCACGTGGACGACTTTGTGAACGACTACTGCAAGCAACACTACAACGAACTCCATGTGATACCCGGCGAGTATCGTTTCGACGAGGGTGCATACGAGGAGTTTGTAGCGTGGATGGATGGCAAGGAGGTTGCTTGGGAGAGCGACGCCCAGCGCCATTGGAAGCGTTTCAAGGAGGCTGCCGAAAAGGAGCGTTGGAACGAGGATATGGCCGCACAGATGGAAGCCATTGAGCAAAATATCTCCAACGACACAAAGGAGAATCTCTACCTCTACAAAAAGGAGCTCTCCGAGATAATCGAGGACAATATTGTTGGTCGCTACTGCTACAACGAGGGTGGCATTCAGCACTCGCTCAAAGACGACAGTGAGCTGAAAATTGCTGTCGAGCTACTAACACAACCCGAGCGCTACCGCACCATTGTAAGCTCGCAGGACACCGCCCGTAAGTAGACAAAACGGTCACACACAAAACACACGACAATGAAACAATCGCTCAAAAATCGACTCCGCCAAGCCCCCTATCGCAAGAGGCTTGTGGCCTATTTATTGGCGATTGTCATTGCCGGCATATCGTTGCTGTTCAGTTTCCGAATGTCGCAATTGTTGCAGCACAAGGAGATGAACGAGATGGCTCTGTGGTCGTTTGCGATGGAACGCATCGGTGAGTCGGCCCACAACGACCCCATTGTGTTCCAGATTATCCACAACCAAAAGATTCCCTACATACTCACCGACGAGAGTGGTCGCATCCAGCGCTCGCACCTCATACCGAGCAAAGTTGTTGATCACCCCGAGTTGCGCATGAAGGCAATCATGAAGTTGGCACGACAAAACCAACCTATCGAGATCAACACTCCGCGCAGTGGTAAGTATATCCTCTTCTATGGCAACTCACAGTTGCTGAACTGGTTAATTATCTTCCCCTATGCACAGCTGGCCGTAGTGGCGGTGTTTGTTATATTCACCTTTGTGACCTTCCGCATCGGCAAGCGCGACGAGCAAAACCGCGTGTGGATCGGACTCGCCAAAGAGACCGCCCACCAGCTCGGCACCCCCATTTCGTCGCTGATGGGATGGATGGAGTATCTGCGCAGTCAGCCCATCGACCAGAGCGCCGTGGAGGAGATGAGCAACGACCTGACAAGGCTCATTAAGGTGGCCGACAGGTTTGGAAAGATTGGTTCCGAAACAACCCTCACAGAGACAAACCTCAACGAGGTTGTGGGTAGTTGTGTCCACTACTTCAAGACTCGCATACCACGCAAAGTAACCCTCACCTACAACGGCCTGGCAATGGCCCCCATCACCGTGCGCCTCAATGGTGCACTCTTTGAGTGGGTTGTGGAAAACCTACTCAAAAATGCCCTCGATGCATTGCAGGGTTTTGGCAACATCGAGGTGATATTGAGTGAGGATCACGACAATGCCTATGTGGACGTGCGCGACACCGGCAAGGGTATTGCCAAGAGTAATTGGAAAACCATTTTCGAGCCGGGCTACACCACCAAAACACGCGGTTGGGGCCTGGGTCTTTCGCTCAGTAAACGCATAATTGAAGAGTACCACGATGGTAAAATCGGAGTGGTCGAGAGCGAACTCGGCAGTGGCACCACCATTCGCATATCCATACGCAAAAGCTAACCCCGCAAGAGGAAAACCATAATGATACAGGCAACCGACATACTCACACAACCCACCTTCGCGGCCGACACACTCAACACCTCCGCGACCGACAGCCTTGCACTACACAGCGCCGAGGCTCTCCGAGGTGTGTTTGGCGCTGAGGCCCACTTTTCCCAGTCGGGAGTGATGGAGGAGTTGTTGGAAACTCTTGGGGGCTCGCCCCTCACGGAGAATTGGGTTGTGAGAACAACCCTGCTGTTGCTTTTTGTTGGCTATGCAGCCCTAATGCTCACCTATGGCGGACACATCGGCGGAATGTGGAAAATTGTGGTGGGACGCAATCTTGGCATAAAGGTTGCAGATGAGCTCAGCTATCTGTTCGTCAGGGCAATGCTCACACTCACCGCCATGGGAGTGATTGGCATGGCTCTTTCGGCAGTGAAAGTTCTCGAAATGTCGGGTGCAGAACAGGTTGCAGGCATAGCGCCGGAGTGGTCGGCACCAATGGTAACTCTCGCCATTGTGGGTGCCGGAGCGGTGGCGTGGTTACTCACAGAGGCGATGTGTCGCCTGGTGGAACGAGGCGAGGTGGCACAAGGTTTGAGCATAATTGCGTGCGCCATAATGGGTTTGGTGGCCGCAGTGGCAACCCCTTGTGTGCTACTTTTTGTCATCAACGATGGTTTTTCGGCCCAGATTGTGGGCACAATCATAGCCTGCGTGGCCGCCTTGGCGGTCGTAACCTATGTGGTAAAAAGTTTTATCTTCTTTGTTGAACAAAAAATTTCAATTTTACTTTGGTTTTTGTACCTTTGCACCGTCGTTTTGATTCCCTTGGGTGTTGTTGTTACGACAATCGTGCGCAACAGCTCCATTTAAGTAGAACCAAAAAATAGTAAAACATTGGAGATTAAGAAAATACTGGTGTCACAGCCCCAACCCGCTGTGATTGAAAAAGCCCCCTACTACGAAGTAGCAACAAAGAACAAACTGACGGTAACTTACAAACCCTTCATCAAAATCGAAGGCGTTTCACTCAAAGAATTTCGCTCGCAGCGTACCGAAATTCTCGAACATACCGCAATCATTTTCACAAGTCGCACAACTGTAAACAACTTCTTCCGCATCTGCGAAGAGGCTCGCATCACTGTGCCCGAAACAATGAAGTATTTCTGCATCACCGAGGCCATCGCCCTCTACCTTCAGAAATATATCATCTACCGTAAGCGCAAAATTTTCTTCGCCGACGGACACTTCGACCACTTTATGGAGATGATTCTCAAACACAAGGACGAGAAATTTATCCTCGCACTGGCCGAGCCACACAACCCACAGGTGCCCGAAACCTTGGAGCGCTTGAAGGTTAACTTCAAGAGCGTTGTGTTTGCCCGCAGTGTGAGCGCCGACCTGAGCGACGTGAAAATCTCCGACTACGACTTGTTGACATTCTACAGCCCCAACGAGATTGCAACCCTTGTGGCAAACTTCAAGAAGGAGGAAATCCCCATGGTTGCCGTGTTTGGCGACAAGACCGCAGCTGCCGCCGCAGAGGCAGGCTTGCCCATCTATGCCAAGGCACCCATGCCCGGCGTTCCAAGCATGACCAAGGCTGTGGAGCTGCTTGTAGCGGCTGCCAAGAGCGGTAAGACCCTGGAGCCCATCACCGTGAGCGAGAACCACGAGGCCGAGGAGTTCATCAAAGCACAAGAGGCCAAGCCCGTGAAGAAAACCCGCGCAAAACGCAAGCCTGCCGAGGAGTCCGCACCCGTCGTTGCACCCCGCAAGACTTGTGTTCGCAAGAGTGTGAGCGCAGCAAAATAACAAACAACAAAACAAGGGGTGCCGACCACATGGAGGTACCCCTTTGCTTTTCCACTATTTGAGATAGCGGGGAGAGCAACCGATAAGAAACCGCAAAAAAGAGATGACCAATACACCCAAATATGGATTTCCCAAGGCCGAGAGGTTGAAAGGAGGAGCTGCCGACGCCCTGTTTAGGGATAGCAAGAGTGGCTTTTCCTACCCCTACCGCTTTGTGTGGAAGTGCCGTCCGATGAGGCCCGAGGACAAGGCCGAGGTGAGTGTGTTGGTGGCGGTACCAAAGAGGAACATCAAGAGGGCCGTGGGGCGCAACCTGCTCAAACGTCGCACCCGCGAAGCCTACCGCCTGGCAAAGCACCCTCTCATCGAAGCTGCCAAGCAGAAAGGCCTGCACGTTGATATGGGCCTTATTTATAGCACCAAGGAGATTGTTGACTACAAAGTTGTGAGCCGTGGAGTCGAAAGTGTGTTGGCAAAAATTTCGCGCGGGTTGTAGGAAGGTTTTGAGCCTACCCTTTGTGGCGCTTGTAAGGTTCTACCAGATCTGCATTTCGCCCCTCAAACCGCCATCGTGTAGGTTCACCCCGACGTGCTCCCAGTATGCCATCGAAGCACTACGCAAATATGGCCCCTTGAAGGGCGGTTGGCTCACTCTGAAAAGACTACTGAGGTGTCATCCGTGGGGCGGAAGTGGCTACGATCCCGTACCATAGTGATACTGCGCAGATTAGGAGCGCAAGACAACAAAAAATAAGGTTAATTTTAAGGTAATAGTTTTACCCTAAAATTAACCTTATTTCTATTCTGCTGGGTGTCTATTTTTGCACCCTTACAACTCTTCCGAAAAGTCGACCGGCAAGCCACAAAATCACCGCACTCAACACCGCTCCAAGCACCCAACCGAAGAGCACCTGCGAGGGGAAGTGGGCAGCCATATAGATTCTCGACAAGCCGACCATCACAACCCACAGACCCATCAGCCACCAGTAGGCTTTCTTGTCCCTCAGAGCGTGTCCAACGACGAGGTAGAGGGCCATAGTTGTTGCGGCGTGAGCCGACACGGTGCCGTAGTGTCCACCGATGTAGTGTCGCTCCTTGATGGGGTCCCACACCAAGTGCATACCCTCACGCAGCGCCTCCACCCTATTGGGTCGTGGCATCTGGAAAGTATCCTTAAAGAAGTTGCAAATCTGGTCGCCGGCGGCAATTCCTACAACCACCGACAGCAACACCACCAGCAGGTAGCGCCAGCCATACCGACGCCAAATCATCCACAACAGGAACAGATAGAGCGGAGCCCACACCGCCTTAGCGGAGAAGAGCCACATCAGGCGATCCAGAAAGAGTCCACCGTCGAAGTTGAGCGCCCCGAAGATAGAGTAGTCGAGTTGGGTGAGTGTTGTCATCGTTGTGAGGGTGGGTTAGAGAGTTGCGAGTCTTTTAGTCGTTGTTGCGAGCCAAGCCCACATAATAGAGGAGTGTTGCAATGGCACTCAACGCAGCCACAAGGTAGGTGCGAGCGGCCCAACGCAGAGATATGGTCGCACCCTCCATTTCGTAGGGTGAGAGTGTTCCGCTCCTCTCGAGCCACTGGAGCGCACGGTCGGAAGCGTTATACTCCACGGGCAGCGTGATGATAGAGAAGAGTGCCGAGGCGGCAATCATTGCAATACCCAACCAAAAAACCACAGGCGAGGTGTTGATGAGCACTAGGCCAATGATGATAACCCAGGTGGACATCGACGAGGTGAACTGAATGACGGGCACCAGCGCCGAACGCATACGCAGTGGAGCATACCCAAAGGAGTGCTGAACGGCGTGGCCACACTCATGGGCAGCCACAGCAGCTGCCGCCACCGAGTTGCTCGAATAGACACTCTCCGAGAGGTTTACGGTGCGAGTTGTGGGATTGTAGTGGTCGGTGAGGTGTCCTCGTGTCGACACAACCTTCACATCGTGAATGCCATGGTCGCGGAGCATCTTCTCGGCAACCTCACGACCTGTGAGGCCACCCGAAAACATCACACGCGAGTATTTGCGAAACACCGATTGCAGGCGGCCCTGAACGACCATGCCGACAATACCAATGATGATAATGAGCAGAAAGTTTGTATTCATAATCGTTTTGTTCTTGTCTGTTTTTCTATAAGTCTAAACGTTCCAAACGCAGATTTATTACTTGTTGCGCACATTGTAGAACGAGTCGGCCTGGGCAGTGGGGGTGAGCACAATCTCGTTGATGTGTACGTGGTCGGGTTGCGAGGTGGCCCACACGATAGCCTCAGCCACATCCTCACCCGTGAGGGGTTTCAGGCCCGCATAAACACCGTCGGCACGCTGTTTGTCGCCGTGGAAGCGAACAATGGAGAACTCTGTTTCGACCATGCCGGGGCGTATCTCCGTAACGCGAATACCGTTGCGTAGGAAGTCGATGCGCATACCCTGGCTCAGGGCGTGCACGGCGTGCTTGGTGGCGCAGTAAACATTACCATTCTCATAGACCTGCGTGCCCGCGATGGAGCCAATGTTGACAATGTGACCCTTAATGCCACTCTCCACCATCAGGTTGGCCACCGCCTTGGAGATGTAGAGAAGGCCCTTAATGTTGGTGTCAATCATAGCGTTCCAGTCGTCGGCACAGCCCTCATTGAGGTGCTCCAAGCCCGATGCGAGTCCGGCGTTATTAACCAGCACATCCACCCTGCGGAATTCCTCGGGCAGCCCCTCCACAGCAGCCACACACGATGCCTCCTCCCTGATATCGAAGGCGGCCACACAGACCTCCACGCCATAGGTGGCTACGAGTTCGGCTTTGAGAGCCAGCAAGCGGTCGACCCTACGACCGGTGATTATAATGTTATCCCCCGCAGCTGCGAAGGCTTTGGCTGTAGCCTCGCCAATTCCCGAGGTTGCGCCCGTAATTAGAACTGTCTTTTTCATTGTCAAAACGGATGTAATGAGTGTTTGAAAGTGTAAAAGTACCAATTTTTTCGTACATTTGAGCCGATAAACGAGTTTTTATGCTTCGACGACGGGTGGAAATACTCTTGGCGAGCCGTATGGGTGGCCGACACAAAGAGCGAGGTGGCGCAATGCAGGGCGTCGCCAAGGTGGCTGTGGCTGTGAGTGTGGCCGTGATGATTGTGGCCATGGCCGTGGTTGGAGGCTTCGAGCGTGCGCTGGTGGAGAAGATGACCGGAATGACGGGTCACCTCACCGTCGAACAACTTGCTCTGGGTGGCGACGCCGAGCAACGCCCCATTGTGCGCAATGCCGACTTTGAGAGCCGAGTGGCCGAGCTGGACCACTTTGGGTCAATATCGGCATGGGCCGGCAAAATGGGTGTTTTGAAGAGTCGCACAGCAATGCAGGGTGTACTGTTGCGTGGCGAGGAGAGGGGCTATGATTCGCTCTTCTTCAAGCGCAACCTCACCGAAGGAGTCCTGCCCCGCATCGGCGGCGAGCAGAGACGCAAAGACTTATTGGTATCGCAGAGCATGGCCAAGCTCTTGGAGGTGGGCGTTGGTGACAAGGTAGAGGTTGTCTTTGTGGGCAACGGAACACCCACCCGCAGGGATGCCTACAAGGTGTGTGGTATCTACTCCACGGGCATGGAGAGCTTCGAGCGCCACCTAGCCATCACCGACCTGCGCAATGTGCAAAGGCTCAACGATTGGAGCGAGGAGGAGGTGAGCGGCTACCATATCTCGGCCGACCGAATGAAGAATATGGAGCTGCTGGGAGCCGAGGTGCGTGTGGAGGCACTCCACGCCGGAGGCAAGGAGTTGTGGCGCACGAGCGACCTCACGCAGACCTATCCGCAGATATTCAACTGGCTTGCCACACACGACGTTAATGCGGTGGTTATCATCGTGATAATGCTGGCCGTGGCATTGCTCAACATGATCACGTCATTACTAATCATCATCTTCGAGCGCATCCGCATGATTGGCACACTCAAAACGCTCGGCATGCGCAATGCGGCCATACAAAGAGTATTCCTTTGGCAATCGCTGGGTGTAATTTTCAGAGGCATGCTGTGGGGTAACCTTGTGGGTGTGGGCATCGTGGTGCTGCAACAGCTCACGGGGCTTGTGCGCCTCGATCCCGAGGCCTACCTACTCTCGGCCGTACCCGTGGAGTGGGGCTGGGATTGGTGGCTCGCCCTGAACATCGGCACCCCCGTTGTGCTTGTGGCCCTACTGGCAATCCCCGTGGCCATCGTGTCGCGCATCAAACCCGACCTCACGCTGCGTGTTAATTAGTAGAGAGTAAAGAGTAATTAGTAAATAGCCACAAGGTGAAAAGTTTTTTGAAAATACACATATTGGTGCTGATTGCGGGCCTGATGTCGGCGTGCAACATCATTTCGCTGCGGGATTTTGAACTGAAGAGCGCCGAGGTGGTGCGCTTCGATATGAGCGGAGCGGAGGTTACAATGACCATTCGCAACAAGTCGCTATTCAAGGTTACAATCGCAGACGGAGTGCTCAAAGCCTACGACGGCGAAAACCCCATTGGCGAGATCTACATGCAGGAGCCTGTGGTGTTACCCGGACGCAAAACCACAACCGTGACCCTCAAAGTGGGCCTACGCTTTGCCTCACCCATGGCGGCCCTGCGAGCCCTGGGCACACTCACCAAGTCGCCCGAGCGATTGACCATTTCGGGCTATGGCGAGGGTAAAGTGCTGTGGTTCAGCAAAAAAATTTCGCACGAAAACGTACCCATTTCCAAATTTATCAGTATCTTTGGCGCCCCGTCCGACTATTTGTCGGGGAAAACATTATGAGGAAAGGAATAGTAACAACCATTTTTTTTCTGCTTTGCGCCACCTTCGGTGCGAAGGGACAAACCATTGCAGAGTTCAAAAATGCCCTTGCTGTGGCAGATAGCCTTTCGGGTGCAAAGGTGGAGTGTGTGGAGTTTGGTAGCGCAGCGGAGGCTGTAGCCAAGTTCGACGCCCAGACCACCCCTACGGCAACCCTCCCCGGCTACCGTATCCGCATCTATAGCGGCAACCACCAGTTGGCTCGCTCGGAGGCAGAGGCCGCAAAGGCCCTCTTTGAGGAGAACTACGTAGCCCCCGCCTACTTCACCTACGACAACCCATATTTTCTGGTAACCTGCGGCAACTGCCTGTCGCAGGAGGAGGCAATGATGATGTTGCGCAGTGTGAGAATACACTTCCCCAAGGCCTTCATCGTAATGGCCGACATTCCCGTGGAGGGAATCATTGCGCGCCCCGCGCCCAAACCCTCTGAGCAAGAGGCAACTTCCAACCCTGCAGAACAAAAAGAGCTTCCACAGCCCACACAAGAGGTTACCATTCTGTAGCCATTGGTCGCAAAAAACTCACCACTTGTCGTGAAAATATGCAACATTGGAGGGCTAAAAGTGCCTTTTTGGCAAAATACACCTATATTTAACACATAGAAGGAAGAAAACAAGACAATACAAACGGATAAATTTGTCAATAAACCAAATAAATTTCAACTAAAAAACACAATGAAAAAACAGTACACAGAGCCTGCAATTGACCTCGTCGAGTTGGAGGTAGAGCAGGGTATCGCACAGAGTGTTACATCTGATGGCTTCACCGTTGGCGGTTTCGAGAATGGTGGCGACTATTCGGACGACTGGCAGTAATTAACCAAAGTTTAACAAAAGCAAAAAGAGAAAAGAGATGAAAAAGATTTTTTACATTTTGACTGCTGCTATTGTTGCTTTGGGCGCAGTAGCTTGTGACAATCAGAATTTGGATAACACAACCCCCGCTGGCGAGGGTCTTACCATCACCGCTTCGCTTGCCGACATCGATAGGGTTGCTGTGAACGAGAACGACTTCACCGCTGCTTGGGATGACAACGACGAGATTGTTATTTGGCACTGGGATGAGGCAACCAGCAAAGAGTTGGCTTTCACCTTCAAACAGGAGAGCGCTGGCGTTTTCAAATGCAACGACGATAACGTAGAGAACATTATCGGTCAATACTGCTATGCATTCTGCGGCAAGTTCGACTCGACCAAAGGCCTCAAAGGTGTAGAGTTTGGCGCAACTGGCCCCATTTCGGCTACCGGCACCGAGCTCCACTTCACCCCCCAGCAGGCACTCTTGGTAGTTGAGGCAGAGGGTGAGAACATTACTCTCCAGGCTAGCGAGAACATCTTTATGATCAATGGT
>JAFYRC010000135.1 GCA_017547065.1 Tidjanibacter sp. | reverse complement strand
GCGAACAACTCGTCTGCCTCTGCGGGGAACATCTTCTTCAACGAAGAGTAGCGTACCTCGGCTGCCAAGAAGGCCTGGAACTTGCTCCAATCGGGCTCTTTCGAATCCAAAGTGAAGGGGTTCTTACCCTGCTCAGCCAACTCGGGGTTGTAGTGCCACAAGTGCCAGTAACCGCACTCAACTGCCTCCTTACCAACGCTCTGGGTGCGGGTCATACCGCCCTTGATACCGTGGTTGATACAGGGAGCGTATGCGATGATCAACGAGGGACCCTTGTAGGCCTCTGCCTCACGCAATACGGTCAACAACTGGTTGGGGTTAGCAAGCGATACCTGAGCAACGTATACATAACCGTAGGTCATTGCAATTGCACCGATGTCTTTCTTGCGGATGCGCTTACCTGCCGAAGCAAATTTAGCAACTGCACCCACAGGAGTCGACTTCGACGACTGACCACCGGTGTTGGAGTAAACCTCGGTATCAACAATCAGGATGTTTACATCCTCACCCGAAGCGAGAACGTGGTCAACACCACCGAAGCCGATATCGTAGCCCCAACCGTCACCACCGATGATCCACTGCGACTTCTTAACGAGGAGGTCTTTCTCTGCGAGAATCTCCTTGCAAGTGTTGCAGTCGCAAGCCTCCATCAGAGGTACAAGGCGAGCAGCCACAGCAACGCTGGTAGCGCTATCCTTGCGACCGTCGATCCACTCCTGCATAACGCCCTTCAACTCCTCCGAGCAGCAAGTGCAGTTAGCAATAGCGTCTGCCATCTTAGCAGCGAGAGTGTCGCGACGTTTCTCGATAGCGGTATACATACCCAAACCGAACTCGGCGTTGTCCTCGAAGAGCGAGTTAGCCCAAGCGGGACCGTGACCCTTAGCGTTGGTGCAATAGGGAGTCGAAGGTGCCGAACCAGAGTAGATAGAGGTACAGCCGGTAGCGTTGGCAACCATCATCCTATCGCCGAAGAGCTGGGTAATGGTCTTAATATAGGGAGTCTCACCGCAACCTGCGCAAGCACCCGAGAACTCAAACAGAGGCTGAGCAAACTGGTTACCCTTGATGGTCTTGGTTTTGTCCATAACGGTATCTTTGTAACCAACCTCTTTGTTGAGGTAGTCCCAATTCTTCTGCTCACCCATCTGGCTATCGAGGGGTTTCATAACGAGAGCCTTGGTCTTCGAAGGACAGGTGTCAACGCAGTTGCCGCAACCGGTACAGTCGAGGGGCGAGAGCTGGATGCGGAACTTGTACTCCTTGGTCTGTGCCAAGCCCTGTTTAACCTCCATACCCTCGGGAGCAGCAGCTGCCTCCTCGTCGGTCAAGAGGAAGGGACGCAATGCAGCGTGAGGACATACGAGCGAGCACTGGTTACACTGGATACAGTTGTCTGCAATCCACTCGGGAACGTTTACTGCGATACCACGTTTCTCGTAAGCAGCAGTACCATTGTCCCAAGTACCATCCTCGCGGCCGTTGAAGGCGCTAACGGGGAGAAGGTCACCCTTCAAAGCGTTGATAGGCTCGCAGATGTTCTTCACGAAGTCGGGAGTGTCGTTGCAAGCGCAAGCGCAAGCAGCCTCCTCCTCAACGAGGTTAGCCCACTCAGCGGGAACTGCAACCTCCATAACCTCGCCACCCTTGTCAACAGCAGCGTAGTTCATGTTCACGATATCCTCACCCTTCTTACCGTAGGATTTGTAGATAGCTTTTTTCATCTCCTCAACTGCCTTCTCGAAGGGGATTACGTTTGCAATCTTGAAGAAGGCCGACTGCATGATGGTGTTGGTGCGGTTGCCCAGACCAATCTCAGCAGCAATCTTGGTTGCGTTGATGATGTAGAAGCGAATGTTGTTCTTCGCCAGATAGATCTTCATGTGGGTAGGCAGAGTAGCCAAAGTCTGCTCGGCATCGTGAACGCTGTTCAAGAGGAACGAGCCACCCTGTTTCAGACCCTTCAATACGTCGTATTTGTCAACATACGAAGGAACGTGGCAAGCCACAAAGTCGGGAGTGGTTACCAAGTAGGGCGAGCGGATGGGGCTATCGCCAAAGCGGAGGTGCGACGAGGTGTAACCGCCCGACTTCTTCGAGTCGTAGGAGAAGTATGCCTGGCAGTATTTGTCGGTCGAACCACCGATAATCTTAATCGAGTTTTTGTTAGCACCAACGGTACCATCAGCACCCAAACCGAAGAACAATGCCTCGAAGGTACCCTCCTTAGCCATCGAAATCTCCTCACCAACGGGCAACGACAAGAAGGTTACGTCGTCGTTGATACCAACGGTGAACTGGTTGCGAGGCT
>JAFYRC010000134.1 GCA_017547065.1 Tidjanibacter sp. | reverse complement strand
ACCTCCCCTACGAGGAGAACGTTGCCCTCACCAAACAGGTTGTTGACTACGCACACCAGTTCGACGTAACCGTTGAGGGTGAGCTCGGCGTGTTGGCAGGTATTGAGGATGAGGTTGTTGCAGAGCACCACACCTACACCGACCCCAACGATGTTATCGACTTCGTACAGAAAACCGGCGTTGATTCGTTGGCTATCTCGATTGGTACTTCGCACGGTGCTAACAAATTCAAACCCGAGCAGTGCGAGCGCAACGAGAACGGTATCCTCGTTCCTCCCCCATTGCGTTTCGACATCCTCAAAGAGATCGAGGAGCGCATCCCCGGTTTCCCCATCGTTCTCCACGGTTCGAGCAGCGTTCCCCAGGACAAAGTTGCAATCATCAACACCTACGGTGGTGCTTTGAAGGATGCAGTGGGTATTCCCGAGGAGCAGTTGCGCGAGGCTGCTAAGAGCGCAGTTTGCAAAATCAACATCGACTCCGACGGTCGTTTGGCTATGACCGCTGCTGTTCGTGAGGTGTTTGCAAAGAACCCCGCAGAGTTCGATCCCCGCAAGTACTTGGGTCCCGCTCGCGACGCTCTCAAAGAGCTCTACATGAACAAGAACATCAACGTGTTGGGTAGCGCTGGCAAAGCTGAGTAAGCACCACACCTTTGATAACAAAAAAGTCCCTTCGAATTGTCGAGGGGACTTTTTTTTGTTATGCTATTGACCGTTGGCTAATGTCTTAATTCTATGCCGTAGTGGAGCCTGCCTTGGTCGTCGGTGTAGCGCAGGCGGTAGAGGGTGTCGGCCGCAATGGTCACCTCCATAGGCTCTTCCACAGCTCCTCGGCGCAGACTGATGCGCGCCACAAGTCCACAATCCGTGCCCACACTATTCTGGTTGGAAATCACATTACCCAGCGAATAGAACACTCCGCCCACCGTGCAGCCACTCTCGTCGCACCACGCCTCCCAAGGCTGAATAACGTGCGGGTGGGAGCCCACAACAAAGTCCACGCCCACGCCTCGCATCCACTCGGCCATCCTGGTCTGTCGGCGCGAAGGCTTGGTGTGGTACTCCTCGCCCCAATGGACCAGGGCCACCACAAGGTCAACCTTCGGGCGTACACGTTCAATCTGCTCCCTCAGGTACAGCGTATCGAGCCTTGCCACCTCCACACTCCTATCGGGCCTATTCACAAGGTCTGTGCAGGCCACAAAGGCAATCCTAAAGGCCCCAACATTTGCCACCAGCGGCTCCATCTGCCCTGTCCTCATTGCGGGCACTCGTGCGCCCACACTCCTCACACCCACATTATCCAGCGCAGCAAGCGTGGCGAGCACTCCGCCCTCCCCCTTATCGGTAATGTGATTGTTGGCCAGCGTCACGGCGTCCACACCCACCTCCGCAAGGTCGCCAGCAAGTTCTTCGGGCGTAGCAAAGCCGGGGTAGCCACTATAAGGCGGTCGTGGCGAGAGGGTTGTTTCGAGGTTGGCAACCACATAGTCCGCTCCCTCAAAGAGCCCACGAAGGCCCTCAAAGTGGGGCCCAAAGTCGAAGCGATCCTCGCCCACCATTGCCGACTCCACCTGTGGGAGGTGGGCCATAATGTCGCCCACGATGACAATTTCGGCCTCCTGCTTATCGCACAGCACAGGGCACACTTCCTCATGAGCAGGAGCCTCTCCCACCCACAATTCCGCCACCATTGCCGCCACAAAAGCGGCCATAATCAACGCATACGATATGTAGCCCAGCGCTCTACGCATCTCTCTTCTATTTCACAAGCAACGGGCCACCCCACAATGATTCGTTGCAGGAGGGCCCGTCGGTAAAAACTATCGCTTAAATCTCACTACCAAGCAAACAAGGGGTAGCCTGCCATCAGTGCGTTAACATCCTTGCGTACTGCGGCAATGTTCTCCTCGTTCTCGTGGTCGGAGAGCACACGGTCGATAAGCTCCACGATGTAGTCCATCTGGTCCTCCTTCAAGCCACGGGTGGTGATTGCAGGGGTACCAAAGCGAAGGCCCGAAGTCTGGAAGGGCGAACGGCTATCGAAGGGCACCATATTCTTATTGGTGGTGATGTCGGCAGCAACCAGAACTTTCTCTGCAACCTTACCGGTAAGCTCGGGGAACTTGGTGCGCAGGTCGATGAGCATCAGGTGGTTGTCGGTACCGCCCGACACAACCAAATAGCCCCTCTTCTCGAATGCCTCGGCCATAGCCTTGGCATTCTTCTGCACCTGGGTCTGGTACTCTACATACTCGGGGGTAAGAGCCTCACCAAAGGCAACAGCCTTGGCAGCAATTACGTGCTCCAGAGGACCGCCCTGGATACCGGGGAATACGGCCGAATTGAGGATGGCCGACATCTTCTTAACAACGCCCTTGGGAGTTGTAAGGCCCCAGGGATTGTCGAAGTCTTCGCCCATAAGGATGATACCACCACGAGGACCACGCAGGGTCTTGTGGGTGGTCGAAGTTACGATGTGAGCCCATTTTACGGGGTTCTCCAACAGACCTGCTGCAATCAGACCCGCAGTGTGGGCCATATCAACGAGCAACAGTGCGCCCACCTTATCGGCAATCTCACGCATACGTTTGTAGTCCCACTCACGCGAGTAGGCCGAAGCACCACCAATGATGAGTTTGGGTTTGTGCTCCAATGCGAGAGCCTCCATCTGGTCGTAGTCAACCTGGCCGGTCTCGGGGTTAAGGGTATAGCCCACAGCGTTGTAGTTCATACCCGACATATTCACAGGCGAGCCGTGCGAAAGGTGACCGCCGTGCGAGAGGTCAAGACCCATAAAGGTGTCACCCACCTTCAAACAAGCGAAGAACACCGCCATATTGGCCTGTGCGCCACTGTGGGGCTGTACGTTGGCATAGGCTGCGCCATAGAGTTTTTTGAGCCTCTCCTGTGCGAGGGTTTCCACCTCGTCCACAACCTCGCAACCACCATAGTAGCGAGCAGCGGGGTAGCCTTCGGCATACTTGTTGGTGAGAATGGAGCCCATAGCGGCCATCACCTGGTCGCTCACGTAGTTCTCTGATGCAATAAGTTCGATGCCGTTAGTCTGGCGCTCACGCTCTTTGGCTATGAGGTCGAAAATCTCTGTGTCCTTGTACATAACTATTTTTTGTCTGTTCAATTTGTTTGTTCACCCACGACTTTTGTGTCGTTTATGCCTACAAATATAAAAAAAATTTCCGCACCATTCATCCACTTTCAGCAGTTTTTTATATCTTTGGATTATCAAACAATCACTCAAAAACGAAAAAACATGGGACTATTGACAGGTAAGGTTGCCCTCATTACGGGCGCAACACGAGGCATTGGCCGAGCAATAGCTGTAAAATATGCATCCGAAGGTGCCGATGTTGCCTTCACCTATCTATCCAGCGCCGAGGCCGCTGTGGCACTCGTAGCAGAGCTAGAAGCACTCGGTGTGAAGGCCGTGGGCTATCGTTCCGACGCCGCCTCCTATGATGAGGCACACACCCTCGTGGCCGACGTACAGAAGGAGTTTGGCAAGATCGACATTCTCGTGCACAATGCCGGCATCACCCGCGATACGCTCCTGATGCGCATGAGCGAGGAGATGTGGGACGCAGTGATCAACACAAACCTCAAATCGGCTTACAACATCACCCACGCCATCTCGGCCGTAATGGCCCGTCAGCGCAGTGGCTCCATCATCTACATGAGCTCTGTGGTGGGTATTGGTGGCAACTTCGGTCAGGCCAACTACGCAGCCTCCAAAGCGGGCCTCATCGCCCTCTCCAAGAGCGTGGCCAAGGAGTTGGGCGCAAGGGGCGTGAGGGCCAATTGCATCGCTCCCGGTTTCATTCAGACCGACATGACCGCCGTGTTGTCGGACGAGATTAGGGCCTCCTTCGTGGAGAATATCTCCCTACGTAGGGCCGGCACCCCCGAGGATGTGGCAGGTGTTGCACTCTTCCTCGCAAGCGACATGAGTAGCTACGTCACCGGTCAGACCATCGCCTGCTGCGGCGGAATGAGAGGATAAGTGGCAAAGAAATTGTATTAGAGAAACAAGTTTAACCAATCAATAAAACAGACAAACACTATGGCATCACTGAAAGGTACCCAGACCGAGCAGAACTTGCTCAAATCATTCGCCGGCGAGAGCCAGGCACGTACCCGTTACACCTTCTTCGCTTCGCAGGCTAAAAAAGAGGGCTACGAGCAGATCGCAGCAATCTTTATGGAGACCGCCGAGCAGGAGAAAGAGCACGCTAAGAGGTTCTTCAAGTTCCTCGAGGGTGGTATGGTTGAGATCACCGCAACCTTCCCCGCAGGCGTAATTGGCGACACCGCAGCTAACCTCGAAGCAGCCGCTGCCGGCGAGAACGAGGAGTGGAGCGAGCTCTACCCCGAGTTTGCAGCTATCGCTGACGAGGAGGGCTTCCCCGCAATCGCAGCCGCTTGGCGCAACATCGCCAAAGTTGAGGCTTACCACGAGAAACGCTACCGTTCGCTCTACGCTCGCGTAGCTGACGGCGAGGTATTCCTCCGCAAAGACGAGATCACTTGGCAGTGCCGCAACTGCGGTTTCATCTACGTAGGTAAAGAGGCTCCCAAAGCTTGCCCCGCTTGCTTGCACCCCCAGGCCTACTTCGAGCCTCTCAAAGACAACTTCTAAAAACAAGAAAACGCCTCTCGGTCCGAGAGGCGTTTTTCTTTTCCGTCGACCGTCGACCGACTTTCTCTT
>JAFYRC010000133.1 GCA_017547065.1 Tidjanibacter sp. | reverse complement strand
CAACTTAAAAAACGCAGAGAGTGGAGGGATTTTTGTGCCAAATGAAGGAGCGAGCCCGCAGCAGCCACAGGCTGTTCTGTGGTGTTTATCTGCGTTCGATAGCAGTAAAAACACAAAATAACGAGGTGAATGAAAGCGCAGCCACAGGCTTTTGTATATTTTCACAACACCCCACAACTTAAAAAACGCAGAGAGTGGAGGGATTTTTGTGCCAAATGAAGGAGCGAGCCCGCAGCAGCCACAGGCTGTTTTGTGATTGGGTTGGAGTGTTTATCTGCGTTCGATAGCGGTAAAAACACAAAATAACGGGATGAATGCAAGGCGCACAAGAAAACCACCTCCGCAGTTTACTAAACGTAAATGAGGAGGTGGTTTATCGCTGTGCAACGCAGCAGTCGCCCGCTATTTTGCGTTTTTGAAGAGATCTTGAATGCCGCCCAATGAACCCAACACCGATGAAGCTTCATAGGGCATATAAACAGTCTTGCTGTCCTGACCGCTGGCCATCTCACGCAAAGTCTCGATGTACTTCACAGCGAGGAGATAGGTTGCAGGGTCGGTTTTGGTGTTGGAGATAGCCTCAGTAACCTTGCGGATAGCCTCAGCCTCGGCATTAGCTTGGAGCACCTTGGCCTCAGCCTCACCCTGGGCTTTAAGGATCTGTGCCTCCTTCTCGGCAGCAGCGTAGTTGATCTGCGACTGCTTCTCACCCTCCGATTGGAGAATGGCCGACTGTTTCTCACCCTCGGCACGCAGAATCTTTGCCCTACGCTCACGCTCGGCCTGCATCTGCTGCTCCATGGCGTTACGCACACTTGCGGGAGGAGTGATGTCCTGCAACTCCACACGGTTGACCTTCACACCCCACTTGTTGGTAGCCTCGTCGAGCACGTTACGCAGCTTGGCGTTGATGGTATCACGCGAGGTGAGAGTTTCGTCGAGCTCGAGCTCACCGATAACGTTTCGGAGAGTGGTCTGTGTGAGTTTCTCGATAGCGTTGGGGAGGTTGTTAATCTCATAGACAGCCTTCACGGGGTCTACAATCTGGAAGTAGAGCAGCGCATTGATGCGGGTGGTTACGTTATCTTTGGTAATCACGTTCTGCTCGGGGAAGTCGTACACCTGCTCGCGGAGGTCGATCTTGGGGGTCTCCTGAATACGCACCCACACGTTGCCTGCCATATCCTGCCTTACAGCACGGGTGCAGATTTTGCGGGGTTTTTCGAGGATGGGCCACACGATATTGATACCCGACGAGAGGGTTTTGCAATACTTACCCAGACGCTCAATGATGTAGGTTTCCGACTGCTGTACGATGGTCAGACCGGACAGCACATAGAGCACCACCACTACGGCGATGACTACAATTACAAGCAAAGTTCCTTCCATAGTTCTACTGTTTTTTAACGGTTAAGATAATACTTTCTCTGCTAACGACCACAACCCTTGTGCCCTTTTCGATGAGCTGGTCGTCGTCGCTTTCGGCCTTCCAATCGTCGCCATCGATAGCCACACGACCGGTGCCTGTTTGGGGGTTAATCTCCTCCGACACCACAGCCCTACGGCCGATGAGTGCGTCGGCATTGGTGGCAATCTCGTCCACCTTGGAGATGCGTTTGAGGATGGGCCTCACGGCGAGGAATGCCACGAGGGTACCCACAGCAAACCAGATGAGCTGTGCTTCCAGAATGGCACCCGTAGCGGCAGCAATAGCGCCTGCCACGGCACCGATAGCCAAACAAATCATTGCAAAACCGGAGGTGAAAATCTCGCCCACCACCAGCAAGAGGGCCGCAATCGCCCAATAGTGCCATACTTCCATAGTTGTTCGGTTTTTTAGTTAGTCTTATTGTTTCTTGTTCGTCAGGATTCCTACTCGGTGTAGAAGAGAATCATGCGCTCCAGCGCCCTCTCACACACGGGGCAAAAGCGAGTGGCCTTATTATCCCTCATACGGCACACCACCGAGGGGCGATAGACACCCTTGTTTACATAGTTGCCGCCCTCGTAGACGCCCACGGTATAATTTTTCTCCCTCTGGCGCGTAGGCTCGGTGGGAATGGGTGTACCCTCGGGGAGCATATCGGCCCACTTACTCTCGAAGTCGGCAAGGTTTGTGATGTTCTGTTGCCACGGCTCGCGATCCGTACGGAGGGGGTTCATCGTCAGGTCATCCTGCTCGTAGAAATACTCGTCGCCCAGGCCACCAAAGCTGTGTCCGAACTCGTGTACCACCACGGGCGAGAAGTGTCGGTGGTGGGCAGTGGTGAGGGTGTAGGAGTTGTAGATACCGCCACCGCCATAGGTGTCGGTATTTGCCAGGATGATGATGTGCTCCCAAGCAACTCCATCCAGCAGGTCGGCCAACGCAAAGACATTGGAGGTGGTCAAGTAGCGGTCGGTGTAGAAGGTGTCGAAGTGGGAGCCCACGGCTGTGGTGCGCCACTCGCCACTACGAGGAATGCTCACGCCACTATCCTTCGAGGGACTCTCCACAGCCACAAAGTTGAAACGCTCCTTGTGCGATGCAAAGGGCTCGTATGAGAAGAGTGCCTCCACGGTAGCCTTGGCGTCGCGGCGGAAGACATCCATCTCGGCCTCGGTATAACCCTCAGCCACAATAGCAACATCGATGGCCCTCTCGGGGGTATCGCCACGGTGGATGTAGGTGTGGGGTGTGGGGAGTGTATTGATCCTTCGAATGAGAATGTCGGAGGGGGTTACTCGGTGGGTAAACTTGGCGAGTTGTTCCATCTTGGAGTTGGCCAAGCGGAGGGTAATGTCGGCCTCGGCACGGGGCATGGGCACTTGGAGGGTAAACTCAAAGGCCTTGTGAATTGTGGTAGCCTCGGGCTGGGTTATCCACTCCTGGAAGAGACTCGAAAAGCTGGTGCGATAGATAACCTCACCGGTTGCTACATCGGTCATTGTGAGCTGTCCGTCACCCTCGATGGGGAGTGCGGAGAGGTTTGTGCGGCGACCATACCATCCCTCACCCACGGTGAGCCCGTGGAGATAGACATCCTGTGTGGAGGCCGAGCCTGCGAAGATGTAGTCCACACGCAGGGTACTGTTGTCGAAGTACTCCTCAAAGCGCACCTCCGCAGCAACAGGCTGTGCTTGGAGCAGGGTGACCCCCAGCAGAGTGATTAGTATCGTAAAGAGGATTTTATTCATAGTCAAGAAATTCTCAATTGCCCAAACTTCGTTTGTTCTAAAATGCTTCTGCTCGGCATAGCGCACAAGTGCTCTCTGCACTCGCTTACTCGCATTTGCCTCAATTTACTTGTGGTGGTAGGGTTCGTTGTTGATGATTGTGAAGGCTCGATAGAGTTGTTCGGCAAAGATGGCCCTCACGATTTGGTGCGAGAAGGTCATCTTCGACAGAGCCACAAGTCCGTCGGCCCTTTCATAGACCTCCTGCGAGAAGCCATAGGGGCCGCCAATCACAAACACGAGGCGTTTGCAACCGCTCGCCATTCGTTTCTGCATCCACGAAGCCCACTCCTCGGAGGTGTACTCACGTCCCCTCTCGTCCATCAGCACCACGTGGTCGGCAGGGGTCAACTGACGCAGTATGGCGTCGCCCTCGGCCTTCTTCTGTTGTGCCTCACTCAGCGAACGGGTGTTACGCACGTCGGGAATGGTGGTAATGCCAAAGCGCACGTAGTGTCCCACGCGCCCCTTATACTCCTCCACCAGGCGTGCCACCTCGGCCGAGTCGGTCTTACCTATGACAATCAGCTCAATGTTCATCGGGCAAAGTTATATCGGTGTTCCAATCGCCATCGCGGTAGACCACAGGCCTCTCGCTCTCCACGCTCTTGAACCACTCATAGCATTTGTACATATTGTAGCCCCCGCCCGAAGGAGCACCAAGGCTCCATGCAATAATGCAGGGGTGGATGCGGGTGCGGTAATAGGCGGCCTTCTGACGTTCCAGAAACTCACCCAACCACTGGGGATTGTTGGTGAGCGAGCCACGGCGACTCACATCGCCACCCTTAGCATCGGTGTTGATATTGGCCTGCTCCACCACATAGACACCCACGCTGTCGCAGATGTCGTAGAACCACCACGGCTGGGGGTAGGATACATATATGGTGTTGTATTTCTCCGCTTTGAGGTGCTTAATGTCGGCCTCGGTCTGCTTGCGTGTGGAGGCCGAGTTGTAGCGCACGGGGGCGATTTTAATGGGCTTACCGTTGCGGTAGATATTCTCTCCGTCGTAGGTGGTCTGTCCAAAGCCCACTTTGAGATTTAGGTACTCGGTCATGATACGTCCACGCTTGGTGTAGATGGTCACGTCGTAGAGTTTGGGGCTCTCGGCACTCCACAGACGCTCCATAGCACCATAGATGTTGGTGCGGAAGTGGACCGTATCGGTCTTACCATAGGGAATCTCAATCTCCCTTAAATCGTAATATTTGAGTTCCTTTTCGGGCGAATATATATCATAGCCCACCGAGAGGCTCTCGGTACGACGCGAGGAACTCACCACCACGTCGATTTGCAACACACCGTGCTTGCCACCCTCGTCGGGCACGGCACGCACCAACACGTCGTGAATCCTCACCGGAGGTTGCGAGTAGAGGAACAACACCTCTGTGGGGTTGGGGGCCACCATATCCGCAGGTCGGAGGTCGGGCTCCACGGGGCTGACGATGGAGATCTTGGTGGTACCATCGCCAAGGTAGGAGGAGATGAGAAACTCGGAGGGAATGCGGTCGTCGCGAGAGGCACCCACCTTCTTGCCGTTCACATACACAGCCCTCTCGGCTGCGCCGCCCTCGGTGTGCAGAAAGACATCCCTATCACGCCAAGCAATGGGGAGGTCCACCTCATAGTTGCGCTGCACGCAGGGGGTACCCTTATCGCTCTCGATGGCCACAGCGTCGACGAGCCTATACTCCAAGTTGATGTAGTAACGCTCGGCGGTACGATCGCCCTTCTCGGCCAGGTTGCGTGTTGAGTAGGTAATGAACTCGGTGCGTCGTGGTGCCACATTCTCGTAGCCCCACTCTGTGGCCCTCTTTGGTTGGGCCTCGGCGCAGAGTGCCATCATCGCCACTGCAAGGGTGCAAACAATGCTTTTTCTCATACTCTTAAATTCTCGGTTTTTCTTCTTTCTAACGTGTTATGTATGTGTAGGTTGTGTGGCGTGGGGGCTCCCACGCCACACCCTTTATTATCCTACTCTTCTACTTTTTCAAGTTTCACGGTGAAGTGGCGAAGGATGGGAGCCTCCTCCACAATCTTGTAGCCGTGAGTGATCTTGTCGGCCCTCGATTTGATGTTCTTCAAGGCGGCGGCAATCACTGCCATGTGGTTGTCGGTGTAGACACGGCGAGCGATAGCCAAACGGGTGAGCTCGAGGTCGCTGTAACGGTTCTCACGAGTCACGGGATCGCGGTCGGCCAAGATGGAGCCAATCTCACAACCACGCACACCTGCCTCCAAATAGAGCTCAATAGCCAAGGTCTGTGCTACAAACTCCTCTTTGGGAACGTTGGGAAGGAGTTTTTTGGCATCCACAAAGATAGCGTGACCACCTGCGGGACGCTGGTAGGGAATACCATAGCGGTCGAGGAGCTTACCGAGGTAGGCCACCTGACGCATACGAGCGTCGAGCTGCTCAAACTCGGTGTTCTCGTCAAGACCCACAGCCAGAGCATTCATATCACGACCGGCCAAACCACCATAGGTTACAAAACCCTCATACATAATGCAGTAGCGTTTTGCCAGATCAAACTCCTCCTGAGTGCGCATAGCGCAGAAACCACCCATATTCACCATACCGTCCTTCTTGGCGGAGATGGTCATCAGGTCGGCATAGGAGTACATCTCCTTAACGATCTGCTTGATGGATTTGTTGCCATAACCGGCCTCACGTTTTTTGATAAAATATGCGTTCTCAGCAAAGCGGGCCGAGTCGATGAGGAGTTTCACGCCATAGCTGTGGCAGAGTTCCGAGGTCTCGCGGATGTTTTTCATCGACACAGGCTGACCACCTGCGGTGTTGTTGGTGATGGTCAACACACAGAAGGGAATCTTCTCTTTGGGGTATTTGTCCAGCACGGCGCGGAGCTTATCGAGGTCAATCTCGCCCTTGAAGGGAATCTCCAACTGGGTATCTTTGGCAGCGTCGATGGTACAGTCGATTGCGGTAGCCTTGCGCGACTCGATGTGACCCTTGGTAGTGTCGAAGTGGGAGTTGCCGGGAACGATATCGCCATCCTTAACCAAGCCCGAGAAGAGCACGTTCTCTGCTGCACGGCCCTGGTGGGTGGGGAGGAAGTAGTCGAAACCGAAGATGTTCTTCACAGCCTTTTTGAGGTTGAAATAGGAGCTTGCACCTGCATAGCTCTCATCGCCGGTCATAATTGCAGCCCACTGCTGGTCGCTCATCGAGCCGGTACCCGAGTCGGTCAGAAGGTCGATAAATACCTGGTCGGAGGTGAGGTTGAAGAGGTTGTAGTGTGCCTCTTTGATCCACTTCTCCCTCTGGCGACGGGTGGAAGGTTTGATTGCTTCAACCGCTTTAATGCGGTAGGGTTCCGAGTAAGGAAGTTTCATTAGCGTAGTTTTTTTTAGTTGTTGAATAATATTTGGTTAGTTTTGTTTCTACCGAAAAAATCGGATTGCTAGCCTTCGTTTCCAACGACAAACACATCTTATTCGCCCCGAACGACACTGCTTGCAACTTACAAAAATAACAAATTTTAGTTGAAAAGTGCAAAAAACAAAGTGTTTTTTAACACTTACGGGGTATTTCTCGAAAAGAATGCGTACATTTGCGATTGCATAATCGGAACCGATAAAAACAGATATATGAAAAAAACAAGAATTTCAGATTTACTCGCCCTCGCTCCCCAGGGACAGAGCGTGAGTGTTAAAGGCTGGGTGCGTACCAAGCGTGGCAACAAAAACGTAGCTTTCATCGCATTGAACGACGGCTCGACCATCAACAACATCCAGATTGTTGTGGACATGGCTTCGGCAGATGAGGAGATTTTGAAAGACGTTACCACCGGTGCTTGCGTTTGCATCGAGGGTCGCCTCGTAGAGTCGGTAGGCTCGGGTCAGCCCGTGGAGGTTCAGGCCGACAAGATTGAGATCTACGGCAAGGCCGACAGCACCTATCCCCTTCAGAAGAAAGGTCACTCGATGGAGTTCCTCCGCGAGATTGCCTACCTTCGTCCCCGCACCAACACCTTTGGTGCCGTGTTCCGCATTCGCCACGCAATGGCCTATGCTATCCACAAATTCTTCAACGACAAGGGTTTTTACTATTGGCACACTCCTCTGATTACCGCTTCGGATTGTGAGGGTGCAGGTGCTATGTT
>JAFYRC010000132.1 GCA_017547065.1 Tidjanibacter sp. | reverse complement strand
GTGTGTCAAAAGATTGTTGACAAGGTGATGAAAAGGTGTTAGTAAGCTGTGTAAATAACCGTTGATAAAAGAGGATAAAATCTGGTGCTGAAAATTTGGAAAAAGAGAAAAGCTGTATAAGCCGAACTCGTTTCAAAAATGCAAGAAAAAAGTTTCATTTTTTACCACAAGAATTTCAACATCGACAATTGAAAATTTGGTTAAAATTCGAGGGTGTTGAGATGTTGAAAAAGTTATCAACTCGATGTTGAAAACTCCATATCTTGGACGCATTATTAGATAGTTAGACGTGCAAGAGAAAGTGATAAGATTTGATAAGTTTTGTGGGGTGGAAAGGTGAAAAAGTTATTGACAGTTTCAACACCGTTTATTATTGTTATTTCTTAATTTATATTTATAAAAGTTAATATAGAAAATAATAAAATATAAAGGTATGGGAGGAGTTGAAAAATCGGTTTTGGCCGACAAGATCGCCGAGCTAAAAAGGAACAAAAGAGCAATAATCTTGGCCCACTACTACACCGATGGTAGTGTGCAGGCTGTGGCCGACTTTGTGGGCGACAGTTTGGCTCTCTCGCAGAAAGCCGCCACGGTGGATGCCGACATTATTCTCTTTGCGGGTGTAAGGTTTATGGCCGAGACAGCCAAGGTGCTCTCGCCCGACAAGAAGGTACTCCTGCCCGTGGTTGAGGCTGGTTGCTCGCTGGCCGATTCGTGTGATGCGGCAGAGCTGGCAAGGGTGAAGGCCGAAAACCCCGACCACCTGGTGGTGGCATACGTTAACACTTCGGTGGAGGTGAAGGCTCTCACGGACATCTGTTGTACATCATCCAATGCGCTGGATATTGTTAAGGGACTTCCTGCTGATCAGAAAATCCTCTTTATTCCCGATCGCAACTTGGGTGGATATATAAATAAATGTACCGGCCGAGAGATGAAACTCTGGAACGGCGCCTGCCTGGTGCACGAGGAGTTTTCCAAAGAAGCGATTGTGGCACTTAAGGAGGCTCACCCAGAGGCGAAGGTGGTGGTACACCCCGAGTGTAGGAGTGAGGTTGTGGAGCTGGCTGATTATGCCGGTTCGACGGCAGGTATCTTGGCCTACTGCGGAAAGAGCGACGCGGAGGAGTTTATTGTGGCCACTGAAAGCGGTATTCTCTACGAAATGGAGATGAGCTACCCCAATAAGAGATTTATTCCCGTGCCCAAGAGCGGTTGCAACGAGGGTTGTATTTCGTGCTTGGATATGAAAAAAGTAACTCTTGAAAATATCTATGAAACGCTTCTCAACGAGAGTCCTGAGGTGGTAATCGAGGAGAGTATCAGGGCTAAGGCCGAAGGTGCCATCGTGAGAATGTTGGAGGCTAAATAGTGATTATAAAAGAAAGAAGAAGAGTATATGAAGAAAATTTTTGTTGGAATTGTTGCGCTGCTGATGAGTTTTTCGGCAGTTGCTGATGAGGGTATGTGGCTGTTGCCCATGCTCAAAAAGTTGAACATCGCCGATATGCAGGCCAAGGGTCTCCAACTCTCGGCCGAGGATATCTACAAGGTTAACGGCTCGTCGTTGAAGGATGCCATTGTTATCTTTGGTAACGGATGTACGGGCGAGGTGGTGTCGGGCGATGGTCTGTTGTTCACCAACCACCACTGTGGTTTTGGATCCATCCAGGCGTTGAGTAGCGTGGAGCACGACTATCTCAAAAACGGTTTCTGGGCAATGAATCGCAAGGAGGAACTTCCTGCCCCCGGTCTTACTGTTACCTTCATCCGCCACATCGAGGATGTTACTGCCCAGATGCTCAAAGGCGTGAAGGATAGCGACGACTATGACGCAAGGGCCGAGAAGGTTGAGAAAAATACCAAGGCGCTCCAAGCTAAACTCCAAAAGAAGAATGGCGCCAAGCAGATCTCCATTAAGGAGTTCTTCGGAGGTAACCAGTATTTTGCCTTTGTGATGGAGGTATACAAGGATGTGCGCTTTGTGGGTACCCCCCCCTATGCTGTTGGTAAGTTTGGTGGTGAGACCGACAACTGGATGTGGCCCCGTCACACGGGCGACTTCTCGGTCTTCCGCATCTATGCTGCACCCGATGGTGTGAGCCCCGCGGAGTATGCGGCAGAGAATGTGCCCTACCAGGCCCCCACTCACCTTACAATCTCTACCCAGGGCTATCAGGTGGGCGACTATGCCATGATTATGGGTTTCCCCGGTACAACCACTCGTTATATGACTTCGTGGGAGATTGACCAGATGCTCGAAACCGAAAACCCCAATCGTATCTATATCCGTGGCGAGAGGCAGGCTATTCTCAAAAAGCGTATGGCTGCCGATGATGCTATCCGTATCAAATATGCCTCGAAATACGCCTCATCGTCCAACTACTGGAAGAACTCCATCGGAATGTCGCGCGGCGTGAAAAAACTCGGCGTTAAGGGCCAAAAAGAGGCTATTGAGAATGAGTTTACTGCTTGGGTGTGGGGTGGAATGAACAAGAAGCGTATTGAAGTGTTTGGCGAGGCTCTGCCGCTGATTGAAAAATCGGTGAAAGCTGCAACTCCCATCGAGAGCGATATGCAGATTCTTAACGAGACTCTCTTCCGTGCAGCTGAGATTATTGTGGCTCCCATGAGGTATCGCAATGCTTTGCGTCGTAGTGAGAATGCAGAGGGTGCTATTGAGGCCCTGCGTAAGTTCTACAAGGACTACGACGAGGCAACCGACAGGCTCGTGAGTGCGCGTATGTTTGAGGTGTTGAGGGAGATGATTCCCGCCGAGCGTAGACCCAAATCTTTGGAGGTTATCGACACTGAGTTTGGTGGTAATGTTGGCGCCTTCACGGAGGATCTTTTCAACAACTCCGCATTTGCAAGCGAAGAGAAGTTTATTGCTATTGTAAGTTCGGAGGGGGGCTTGGAGGCTGTGAAGAAGGATAGGGCCTACCTCATTATGGAGGATGCTGTGAAACTCTACCAGCAGCTCCACAAAGAGGTTGCTCCCATTCAGAAGGATTACTATACCGGTCACCGCTTGTTTGTAAGGGGCCTTCAAGAGATGAATCCCGAGAAGAGCTACTATCCTGATGCAAACTTCACCCTGCGTTTGACTTATGGTACGATTCTCCCTTATTCGCCTGCTGATGGTGTACTCTACAAGCACTACACCACCATCGATGGCGTGGTGGCCAAGGAGGATCCAACCAACCCCATGGACTTCACTGTGGACGAGAAGTTGAAAACTCTCTACGCTGCGCAGGATTGGGGTGGCTATGCCGACGCCGATGGTACGCTCCACACCTGCTTCCTGTCGACCAACGACATTACGGGTGGTAACTCGGGTAGCCCCATTATGAACTCTCGTGGCGAGCTGATTGGTCTTGCCTTCGACGGTAACTGGGAGGCTATGAGTGGCGACATCGCCTTTGAGCCCAACGTACAGAGGACTATCAATGTGGATGTTCGATACGTGCTGTGGTGCATCGACAAACTCGGTGGTGCTTCGTGGTTGCTCGACGAGATGACAATCAAGTAGTCAGCCGACACATACAAACAAAAAAACGGGTATCAATTCGATACCCGTTTTTCGTATTGTGACAAACGTTTTACTATTTGTCGAACTCTATCACAGTTGCCTCTGCATAGATGCTGCGCTCCTGGAAAATGAGGAACTTGATTGCAGCGCTCTCCTTAACGGTGATGTTTACCAAAGCCTGAGAACCGGTAAGGTAGGCTTTTTTGGTGAGGTCGGCGATGGCCACCCTCTCCAAATTCCTCATACCGCCAAGGCCGAGGAAATAGTGGTCCGAAACCTCGGTGCTAACGGTCTTTACAATGTGGAAGTTCTTTTGGGAAAGAACAACACTTGTTTGGTTTTGATTTAAATTTGCCGACATGTGCGAGGACAAACCTACACAGCTGGTCATCAAAGTGGTCAAAACCACAACTGCGAGTAAAGCAAGTTTTTTCATATGATTAGTTTTTGTTGGTTATATGAAACCTATTTCCTGATAGCTGCAACGCCGGGGAGCTCTTTGCCCTCAATGAACTCGAGGAGCGCACCACCACCGGTCGAAACGTAGCTTACCTGGTCAGCCAAGCCGAACTTGTTGATGCAGGCAACGCTATCACCACCACCGATGAGCGAGTATGCACCCTTGGTCTGGGTTGCCTCGGCGATAGCCTCAGCTACAGCACGTGAGCCGGTCGAGAACTTATCGATCTCAAATACGCCTACGGGGCCGTTCCAAAGGATGGTCTTGCACTCGAGAATCTCGTCGTGGAAGAGTTTCTTACCCTCGCTACCGATGTCAACACCCTCCCAAGCGTCGTCGATGTCCTTCACCGAAGCCTCCTGAGTGTTGGCGTCGTTGCTGAAATCGTCGCATGTGAGTGCGTCAGGCGACATAACAAACTTGATACCTTTCTCCTCTGCCTTTTTGAGGATACCGAGAGCGGTCTCAAACATATCGGGCTCGCAGATCGACTTACCAACCTTGCCACCGAGTGCGCCGGCGAAGGTGTAGGTCATACCACCACCGATGATGATCTTGTCGCATTTCTCCATAAGGGTCTCAATAATGGAGATCTTGGTCGATACTTTCGAACCACCAACGATAGCTACGAAAGGCCTCTGGGGATTCTCCATCACAGCCTCAATGGCTTTCAACTCACCCTCCATAACGTAGCCGAACATCTTGTCGTTGGGGAAGTAGTCAGCGATGAGTGCGGTCGAAGCGTGTGCACGGTGAGCGGTACCGAATGCGTCGTTGATGTAGCAATCAGCGTAGGAAGCGAGCGTCTTAACGAACTCTTTCTGGCTCTCCTTAACAGCTTTCTTTGCCTCTTTCTTCTCCTCGTCGGTTGCATCCTCTGCAAGACCGCGGGGCTTGCCCTCCTCCTCTGCGTAGAAACGAAGGTTCTCCAGAAGGAGTACCTCGCCGGGTTTGAGAGCAGCAGCCATCTCGGCAGCCTTCTCGCCCATGCAGTCGCCAGCGAAGAGAACTTTCACGCCAAGGCGAGCCTCCACAGCACCGATGATGTGCGAGAGGGAGAATTTCTCGTCGTTGTTTTTCTTGGGACGACTGAGGTGCGACATAAGAATCACACTACCGCCACCTGCCAAAACTTTCTGAATGGTGGGGATTGCGGCACGGATACGGGTGTCGTCGGTTACGTTGAACTCCTTGTCCAGGGGCACATTGAAGTCCACACGGATAATGGCACGTTTGCCATTAAAGTTGTAAGTGTCAATCGTTTGCATAACGTCTTTTAGTTTTTATTACTGATTGTATAACTTTTGTTCGTTTTCTTTGCGGAGCAAAGATAATGATTTGTATTCAGAAAGGTGTAAATCTCACAAACATTTTGTTCTACAATTCTCGCAATTATGTTCTTATTT
>JAFYRC010000131.1 GCA_017547065.1 Tidjanibacter sp. | reverse complement strand
TTCATGTACGAGAACATACCTTTTTTCATCTCGCCACCGTACCAGGTGTTGATGATAACCTGTACTTTCTCGGTCAGGTTGAATACAACTGCGGTCTCGCTGTTGAGGCCGAGCTCTTTGTAGTTCTCAACTTTTGCTTTCGAAGCGTTGAGTACTACGAAGTCGGGCTCGCCGTAGTTTGCCAACTCCTCCTCGGTGGGACGGATGAACATGTTCTTAACGAAGTGAGCCTGCCAAGCAACCTCCATGATGAAACGGATTTTCAGACGGGTGTTCTCGTTAGCGCCGCAGAAGGTATCCATTACATAGAGTTTCTTGTTCGAGAGCTGGTCGGTAGCGATCTTTTTGAGCTCCTTCCAAGCCTCGGGGGTAACGGGCTTGTTGTCGTTCTTGTACTCCTCGCTGGTCCACCATACGGTGTTCTCGCTGGTCTCGTCCTTTACAAAGAATTTGTCTTTGGGCGAACGGCCGGTGTAGATACCGGTCATTACGTTTACTGCACCGGTCTCGGTGAGCTGACCTTTCTCGAAGCCAGTGAGCTCGGGGTTGGTCTCGTCAGCAAAAAGCTGCTCGTAGGAGGGATTGTAGATAACCTCGGCACCCTCAATGCCATACTTTTTCAAATCCAAAGTAGCCATAGTTTGTAGTGTAAAATGCTTTTATGTTGTTTTAATTAGCTGTTGCTCTTTAACTAATTCTAGTTAACCGGTTGCAAAGGTAATACCTTTATTGTTATTTGAAAAACACCGTGTGTAAATTTAATATTAAATTTTTTCTCACTACCTTTATGGCCATAAAAGAGAAAAGATGTCAAAGAGTTCGTCCATATATTTTCACATACCCTTTTGTAAGCGCTTGTGTGGCTACTGCGACTTCCCCAAAACGATGTCGCTAGCGCGCAAAAACGAGGTGCTCGATAAGATGGGGCAGGAGTTGGTTGGAAGGGTCGCCGAACTGGGTGGTACGGTGTTGAAAACCATATACTTCGGTGGCGGTACCCCGACGGTGTGCACCCCCGAAGAGTTGGGCTTGTTGTTGGCTGTTGCGAGGGAAAATTTCGACACTTCGCAGGTGGTTGAAATTACCGTCGAGGCCAATCCCGACGACCTCTCCGAAGAGTATCTCCGCGGGTTGAAAGGCGTGGGTGTGAATAGGCTGAGTATCGGCATTCAATCCTTCCGTGACGACGACCTCCAAATGATGAATCGAAGGCACGACGCAGAGGGTGCTGTGAGGGCTGTGGAGGCGGCTCGCAAGGCGGGCTTCGACAACATCTCCATCGACCTTATTTATGGTCTTCCGAATGCTACTTTGGAAGATTGGAAAGAGAATGTAAGGCGGGCAATTTCGCTCGGCGTTGAACATATTTCGGCCTACTGTCTGACCATTGAAGAGAACACCTTGTTTGGCAAGCGAGGTGTGGAGGTGGCTGACGAGCAACTTGTTGAACAAGAGTATGATGCAATGTGTGAGCTGTTGCGCGAGGCTGGCTATGAACACTACGAAATTTCCAACTTTGCACTCCCCGGCAGACGCTCCCGACACAACGGTGCCTATTGGCGCGGAACGCCCTATTTGGGCATTGGCCCCGGGGCTCATTCTTATGACGGCACAGGCCGCCGAAGTTGGAATGTTTCCACGGTTGGAGCCTATCTTTCGGGCGCCCAGGCTGAGTGTGAGGAGCTCTCGCAGACGGAGCTTTATGAGGAGTTTGTGATGGTGCGATTGCGAACCTGCGAGGGTGTGGATGTTGATGCCCTGGAGGAGAAGTTTGGCCCTCGAAGGAGGGAACAATTTTTGCATCGTGCGGAGCGTTTTGTTAGCGAGGGCGTGTTGATGAGGGGTGGATCGAGTGTTGCCTTTTCGGAGCGTGGCTGGTTGGTGTCGGACGCTGTCATCGGAGAGTTTTTTGAGTAGGTTGCCACACCTGGTGTGGTTGTTGCTGGAGGGCTCTTGATATTCCCCTGAAAGAATGTTATTAAAAAAATTTAAAAACCATATAAATAAATATGGTAAACTTCGAGAAAATGTGTACATTTGTCCCGAAAATTTTGTATCTTTGGGCTCTAATGTAGAATTGCTCGGAGAAAACAGGCAAAAAAGAGATAAAAAACAACAATAAAAGCAGAAAAAGTCCGCCGGCATGCGGTGTGAAAGCGTCCGAGGAGGGACCATCGAATAACACACTGTGGCTAAGGACAGAGAAAAGTAATTATGAAAAACGAAACAGTACAGAAACCAGACTTTTTATTTGAGGTTAGTTGGGAGGTCTGCAATAAGGTTGGCGGTATTCACACCGTTTTGGCAACCAAGGCACAGACCGCCGCAAAAGAGTTGGGCGACAAGTATATCTTGTTTGGCCCCGATATCAACCGTGAGGGTGCAAATCCTGAGTTTGAGGAGGATTTGAACATGTTGCGCGAGTGGCGCCAAGTGCTCTACTCGGAGGGTTATCGTGTTAGGGTTGGTCGCTGGCGCATCGAGGGCAGCCCCGTTGTTGTGTTGGTTGATTTTAGCTCGCTTCTCGCACGCAAGGACGACATCTTGAAGTTCTTGTGGGAGGAGTATAAGGTGGATAGTATCAGTGGTCAGTGGGACTACGTTGAGCCCGTAATCTTCGGTTTTGCTGCCGGTAAGGTTATTGAGAGCTACATTAATAACTTCTGCTCGTCGACCGACCGCATCGTGGCTCACTTCCACGAGTGGATGACCGCGAGCGGTGGCCTCTACCTGCGTAAGGCTTCGCCCTACACCGCGACCGTATTTACAACCCACGCAACCGTCATGGGTCGTTGCATTGCAGGCAACGGTCTTCCTTTGTATAGTGGTCTTGGCACTTTCAACGCCGACGACTTCGCACGCCAGTTCAACGTGGTTGCAAAACACTCGTTGGAGAAGGTGGCTGCCCGCAACCACGATGCATTCTGCGCAGTGAGCCGTATTACTGCCAAGGAGTGTAAATATTTGCTTGGCTCGGAGGTTGACGTTGTTACCCCCAATGGCTTTACGGTTGCAAACGAGGATGTTCAAGCTTTGCGTGAGCGCGCTCGTGGCAAGATGATTGAGGTTGCCGAGGCTTGCTTCGGTAAGAGCTACGACAAGGAGCCCCTGATTGTTGGTACTTCGGGTCGCTATGAGTTTAAGAATAAGGGCCTCGATGTGTTCATTCAGGCTCTCAAACAGGTTGCTGCCGGTAATGTCGATGGCAAAGAGGTGCTTGCAGTTATTGCAGTGCCCGCTGCTAACGAGGGCCCCCGCCGCGACTTGATGGCTCACTTGGCCGACAAAAATAGTCCCATTGACGCAAAAGCATATCCCTACACTACCCACTACCTCTCCAATCAGGAGGGCGACCCCATTGTTAAGGCAATGGCCGGTAGCAAACTCGTTGAGGTAGACTCGAAGGTGAAGGTACTTTTCATTCCCGGTTACTTGCAGGGCAACGACGGTATCTTCGGTATGACCTATTACGAGCTGTTGGCAGGTATGGACCTCACCGTATTTGCATCCTACTACGAGCCCTGGGGCTACACTCCCCTGGAGAGCATTGGCTTCTCGGTGCCCACCGTTACCACCTCGTTGGCAGGCTTTGGTAAATGGGTTGACGAGTTGCGCGGTGTTCACAAGGGTGTGACCGTTATCGCTCGCAACGATAGCAACGACGCTGATGTTGCCGACGCCGTTGCAGAGAGCATCGAGCGCTTTGCAACCATGAGCAACAAGGAGTACACCGAGACTTGCGCCGCTGCCTATGAGATTTCGCGCACCGCTTTGTGGGAGAAACTCTATGAGTACTATGAGGAGGCATACAATGTTGCCCTCGATAAAGTTGTTGCTCGCACCAACAAGGCTGTTTATGACGGTGGTTCGGTTAACGAGCAGGTTAACTTCGTGCGTCAGCAGTTGGTGAGCAGCACTCCCAATTGGAGCCGTGTGATGGTTGAGAAGAACCTTCCTAAGAGCTTGCGCGCCTTGGAGGTGCTCTCGAAGAACCTTTGGTGGAGCTGGACTCTGGGTGCTCACGAGCTCTTTGAGTCGATCGACGCCAACTTGTGGGTTGAGTGCTTGAAGAACCCCATCGCTTTCCTCGATAAACTCCCCTACCAGAGGGTTAAGGAGTTGGAGCAGGATCAGGCATTCTTGGCTAAACTCGCTGATGTGTATGCCCAGTTTGAGGAGTACATGGCTAAGAAGGCAGAGGCTAAGGGTCCCAGGATTGCATATTTCAGCATGGAGTATGGTCTGCACTCGTCGTTGAAGATCTACTCGGGTGGTCTGGGTATTCTCGCCGGTGACTACATCAAGGAGGCTTCTGATAAGAACGTACCTATGGTAGCTGTTGGTCTGCTCTACCGCTATGGCTACTTCACACAGAAACTCTCTGCCCAGGGTGCCCAGGAGGCTGCCTATGAGGCACAGAACTTCTATAAACTCCCCATTTCGCCCGCAAGGGATGAGGTGGGCAACTGGTGCTCGATTAATGTAGCACTCCCCGGTCGTGTTGTAACTGCCCGCATCTGGAAATGCGAGGTGGGCCGCACCGACCTCTACCTCTTGGATACCGACCACGAGCTCAACCTCGATGAGGATAGGAGCATCACCCACCACCTCTATGGTGGCGACTGGGAGAATCGTCTCAAACAGGAGCTTCTCTTGGGTGTTGGTGGTATCAGGGCTTTGAACGCACTGGGCATCAAGAGCGATGTTTACCACTGCAATGAGGGCCACGCTGCCTTCATCGGTTTGGAGCGTATCCACAACTACATCTCTGGTAAGAACCTCTCGTTCAGCGAGGCTTTGGAGGTTGTACGCTCGTCGTCGCTCTATACAACCCACACTCCCGTACCCGCAGGTCACGACGCTTTCCCCGAGCAGATGATTCGCCAGTATATGTCGCACTACCCCGAGAGGCTCGGCATCACCTGGGAGCAGTTCATCAACCTCGGTAAGACCAGGCCCAACGATCCCAATGAGAAATTCTCTATGAGCTTCTTGGCTTGCAACCTTTCGCAGGAGGTTAACGGTGTGAGCTGGTTGCACGGTGAGGTAAGTAAGGAGATTTTGGGTGATATGTGGCCCGGCTATTTCAAGGATGAGCTCCACATTGGCTACGTTACCAATGGTGTTCACTTCCCCACTTGGACTTCGTCGATTTTGCGCAAGCTCTATGCTAAATACTTCGCCGAGGGCTTCTCGCAGGAGCAGTATGATATTC
Source organism: Tidjanibacter sp. (assembly GCA_017547065.1). Classification (GTDB taxonomy): domain Bacteria; phylum Bacteroidota; class Bacteroidia; order Bacteroidales; family Rikenellaceae; genus Tidjanibacter. Next base: position 8,385 of record JAFYRC010000131.1, on the reverse strand, counting down.
CCGCATGGCAGAAGGTACACAACATTCCTGACGAGGAGTTGTGGAATGCCCGTATCGCTTTGAAGGAGCGCCTGTTCAAGACCGTTGGCAACATCGTGAGCGACAATACCAAGGCTTCGCTCTCGTCGCCCCGCCAGATGGTTGCTGTGAAGGAGACCTTCAAACCCGAGGTGTTGACCATCGGTTTTGCTCGTAGGTTTGCAACCTACAAACGTGCTCACCTGCTGTTTACCAACTTGGAGCGTCTGTCGGCTCTGGTGAACAACCCCGAGCGTCCCGTACAGTTTGTGTTTGCCGGTAAGGCTCACCCCAAGGATATCCCCGGACAGGAGCTCATCAAACGCATTGTTGAGGTTTCGGCAATGCCCGAGTTCATCGGTAAGATTCTCTTCCTGCCCAACTACGATATGGACCTCTCGAGGAAGATGGTTCAGGGCGTGGACATTTGGTTGAACACTCCCACCCGTCCTTTGGAGGCTTCGGGTACCAGTGGCGAGAAGGCTGTTATGAACGGCGTTATGCAGTTCAGCGTACTCGACGGCTGGTGGGTTGAGGGCTACAAAGAGGGTGCAGGTTGGATGCTTCCTATGGAGCGCACCTACACTGATCAGAGGTCGCAGGATGAGTTGGATGCAGAGATGATCTACCGCACCATCGAGGAGGAGATCGTCCCCCTCTACTACACTCGCAACGAGAAGGGTATGCCCGAGGGTTGGATTAAGAGCATGAAGAAGTGCGTGGCTGACATCGCCTCGAACTTCACCACCAACCGTATGCTTACCGACTATGAGGAGTGGTTCTACGCTCCCTTGTATGAGCGCAATAAACGCCTCATCAAGAACGACTACTTGATGGCTCGCGAGATTGCCGCTTGGAAGCGTAGGGTGAGCGCTGCTTGGGACAAAGTGAGGGTGCTCGGCACCCAGCAGGCCGACATGGGCAAACAGCCCTTCGTCGTGGGTGGTAAGTACCGCTTCGAGGTAACTCTCGACATTGATGGTTTGAAACCCGAGGAGATTGGCGTAGAGTTGTTGCTCGCAAGCCAGATCGAGATGGGCCGTGATGTGAAGATCGCCGGCAAGTTTGAGCTGGAGGTTGTGAGCGTTGAGGGCTCGAAGGTTGTCTACGCTGTGGAGGCCCCCATGGAGCACACCGGCTCGTATGACATCGCTCTGAGGGTGTTCCCCAAGAACGAGAACCTGCCTCACCGTATGGACTTTGCTCTGGTTAAGTGGGCATAAGTTCTACGGTGTGGGGCACCGGTGGGTGTCCCAAGAAAAAGATAGAAGAAAACGAAAAGTAAATCAGGAAGGGTTGGTTGTTCGACGCACACGGAATAAGGTGTGGTCGGACAACCTTCGCCGTATAGATGCACGAAGAAAAGTAAACCTAAAAATAAACCTAATACCAAAAACTACCTAAAAAGTTTTACAACGAAGAAAAACAGAGAATATGGCAGTACTTACATTTGACAAGAACAGTTTGGGTAATTTGGAGTATTCGCTCCAAAGAGAGGTGCTTTCGACCAACCGTACGGGTGGTTACATGAGCACCACCATCGTCTGTTGCAATACGCGTAAGTATCACGGACTGATGGTTTGCCCAATCAGGGAAGGTGAGGACAAGAGCTATGTGCTCCTCTCGTCGCTCGACGAGACGGTCATCCAACATGGCCAGCCCTTCAACCTTGCGTTGCACCGCTTCCCGGGCATCTATGAGCCGAGAGGCCACAAGTACATCGTGGACTTTGAGTATAGCCCCACCCCTACGTTGACCTACCGCGTGGGTGGTGTGCTGTTGAAAAAGGAGATTCTGTGGAGGCAGCACACAAGCCATTCGAGGCTTTTGGTGCGCTACACCCTGTTGGATGCTCGCAGTGAGACCACCCTGCGCCTGCGCCCCTTCTTGGCGTTCAGAGAGAAACACGCTCTGAGCAAAGCTAACATGTATGCCAACGGCCACTCGTGGGACGTTAAGGGCGGTGTGAAGTGTAGGCTCTATGAGGAGTTCCCCTACCTCTACATGCAGTGCTCCGACCCCACGGCAGAGTTTGCTGCAGCCCCCGATTGGTACTATGATTTTGAGTATGCCGAGGAGGCTAAACGTGGTTACGATTGCCACGAGGACCTCATGACTACGGGATACTTTGAGGTTAAACTCAAAAAGAACGAGCCCCTGATTTTCTCGGCTTCGTTGGAGGAGATTGACCCTGAGATGCTCCACGCTGCATTTGAGAAGGAGCTTTCGGAGCGTAATATGAAGACCGATATGCTGTCGATGTTGCGCCACTCGGCTCACCAGTTTGTGGTGCGCTCGGCAGGTAAGAGCGAGGTTGTTGCAGGCTACCCCTGGTTTGGTAGGTGGGGACGCGACACCTTCGTGTCGCTGCCCGGTATCACCTTGGCACAGGGCGACGTACAGGCTTGTTTGGACGTGCTCGACACCATTACCAAGGAGATGAAGGATGGTTTGTTCCCCAATGTGGGTACGGCCTACAACTCGGCAGATGCACCTCTGTGGTTTGTGTGGACTCTCCAACAGTTGGAGGAGAACATCGGTCGTAAGAAGGTGTGGGAGAGGTATGGCCAGTATGCCAAAGATGTGCTGAACGCCTACCGTCGAGGTATTGGCGAGGTTGTGAGGGTACACGACAACGGACTCGTGTGGGCTTCGCACCCCCAGTATGCCATCACCTGGATGGACGCTTGTGTGAATGGCAAGCCCGTAACCCCCAGGGCCGGCTACCAGGTGGAGATTAACGCCTTGTGGTACAACGCCGTGTGCTATGCACTCGACTGCGCTAAGAGCACCAAGGATAAGGCCTTCATCGAGGAGTGGAAGGATATGCCCGACAGAATTAAGGCTAGCTTTGTTGAGAAGTTCTGGCTGTCGGATGGTTACCTGGCTGACTATGTGGATGAGAATGGTGCCAACACCTTCATCCGCCCCAACCAGATTGTTGCTTGCTCGATGAACTACAAGATGCTCTCGCTGGTGCAGCAGGAGTCTGTGTCGGATGTGGTTAAGCGCCACCTTCTGACCCCCAAAGGTCTGCGTACTCTTTCGCCCCGCAACCCCCTCTACAAGGGACGCTATGGTGGCGACCAGACCACCAGGGATGAGGCCTACCACCAGGGTACCGTTTGGGTATGGCCCTTGGAGCACTACGTGAAGGCTAAGTTCGACGTACAGGGCGATGGCTTCCTCTACAAGGCAGAGGAGATCTTGGAGAACTTTGAGGAGGAGATGAACCAGAACGGTATCGGCTCCCTCTCGGAGATTTATGAGGCCGATCCGCCACACGATGCTCGTGGTTCCATTTCGCAGGCTTGGAGTGTGGGCGCAGTGTTGAGGATTGCTCAGATGATTAAGAAGTACAAAAAAGCAAAATAGAGTCGCTATATGAGAGTATTAATGTTCGGATGGGAGTTTCCTCCCCACATCGCAGGTGGTCTTGGTACGGCTTGCTATGGTCTGACACGAGGTCTGGCTCGTAATGGTGTGGAGGTTATTTTTGTGGTCCCGAAGGCCTATGGTGACGAGGACCAGAGGTTTATTCGCGTTGTCAATGCGAGCGACGTGGATGCAATCTATCGTAGCGGAGATGCCGATAGCGACATCTGGCGACACGTTAAGTTTATGGAGATCAACTCCAATATGGTACCCTACATTTCGCCCGAGCAGTGGGAGGTGGAGCGCAGCCGCAGTGAGAAGGCCGGCACCATTCACCACGACGGCGACGTGTGGAGGGAGCGCTACAACTTCTCGGGCAAGTATGGCGCCAACCTGTTGGAGGAGGTTGCAAGGTATGCGGTGGTAGCCCGCCAGGTGGCCATCGAATTGGAAGGTCAGTTCGACGTAATTCACGCCCACGACTGGCTCACATATTATGCTGGTATTGCTGCCAAAGAGGTTTCGGGCAAACCCCTTGTGGTGCACATGCACGCCACGGAGTTTGACCGCAGTGGCGAGAACATCAACACCCAGACCTATGCAATCGAGCGTGGAGGTATGGAGGCTGCCGACTTGGTTATGGCGGTGAGCAACCTCACACGTAATATTGTTATTAATAAATATGGTATACCGGCCGAGAAGGTTATGACCGTTCACAACGCCGTGCGCTTCGCCGAGGGCAACCAAGAGGAAGAGGAGCGTGGTGTGAAGGACAAGATTGTCACCTTCCTCGGACGTATCACCTACCAGAAGGGCCCCGACTACTTTGTGGAGGCGGCAGCCAAGGTGCTCAAACGTACCAAGAATGTGAGGTTTGTGATGGCAGGTAGTGGCGATATGATGAACCACGTTATCCGCCGTGTGGCACGCTTGGGTATTGCCGACAAGTTCCACTTCACGGGATTCCTTCGCGGTGCCGATGTGCAGAAGATGTTTGCTCTGAGCGACGTCTATGTGATGCCTTCGGTGAGCGAGCCCTTTGGTATTTCGCCTTTGGAGGCTATGAAATCCAACGTTCCTACCATCATCAGTAAACAGTCGGGTGTGGCCGAGGTGCTGGACTACGCTGTGAAGGTGGACTACTGGGATGTGGATGCCATGGCTGACGCCATCTATGGTCTGGTGACCTACCCCGCACTCGGTGAGCTCTTCGCTCGCAAGGGTTTGGAGGAGGTTACGGGCCTCAAATGGAACAATGCCGCAGCCAAGATTAAAGAGGGCTACGAGCGTGTAATCAGGGAGCAGGAGGCCAAATAAAAAAGGCACGACGGCCCCGTTTAATAACAATATTAGGATACAAAAAAGAGAAACAAAACGATATGAAAACAATTTGTTTGTATTTCCAGGTTCACCAGCCACTGAGGCTCAAAACCTACAGGTTCTTCAACATGGGTAAGGACCACAACTACTTGGACGTGAGTGCCAACCGCTCGATTATGCAGCGCGTGGCAACCGAGTGTTACCTGCCAATGAACAACCTTCTTCTGAAACTTATTCGTCAGCACGAGGGTAAGTTCAAAGTAACGTTCTCCATCTCGGGTCTTGCTATTGAGCAGTTCCGCAGCTACACCCCCGACGTGCTCGATAGTTTCCGTGAGTTGGCCAAGACAGGTTGCGTGGAGTTCCTCGCTGAGACCTATTCGCACTCCCTCTCGTCGCTTGCTTCGCCCGAGGAGTTTAAGAAGGAGGTAGAGGCTCACACCGCACTGATGCAGGAGGAGTTTGGTTACACACCCACCTCGTTCCGTAACACCGAGCTTGTCTACTCCGACAACATCGGTGAGCAGGTGGCTGCTATGGGCTTCAAGGCCATGTTGGCTGAGGGTGCCCGCCACGTCTTGGGTTGGAAGAGCCCCAACTTCGTGTATGCAAACGCACTCGACCAGAAGTTGCGCCTGCTGTTGCGTAACTACAAACTCTCGGACGATATCGCATTCCGCTTCTCCAATCAGGGTTGGGGTGAGTGGCCTCTGACTGCCGAGAAATATGCTGGTTGGATTGCCGACGATAACACCACCGGTGAGGTTATTAACCTCTTTATGGACTACGAAACATTCGGTGAGCACCAGAAAGCCAGCTCGGGTATCTTCGGTTTTGTGGAGAATCTGCCCGCAGCAATGCTCGCTACCGGCAACTTGGAGTTTGCAACCGTGACCGAAACCGCCGCTGCACACCAGCCTACAGGCGTTCTCTACTGCCTCCACGCAATGTCGTGGGCAGACGAGGAGAGGGACGTTACTGCTTGGCTCGGTAATGAGCTCCAGAATGAGGCATTTAAGAAACTCTACGGCTTGCAGGAGAAGGTTAATGCCCTCAACTCCAAAGATTTCACCTATGTTTGGAACTTCATGAAGGCTTCCGACCACTTCTACTATATGGCAACCAAGTGGTTCTCGGATGGCGACGTTCACAGCTACTTCAACCCCTACGACTCGGCCTACTCGGCGTTCATCAACTATATGAACGTGTTGAGCGATTTCGATATCGAGCTTGACAAGGCCCTTGCAGAGGGTGGTGTGGAGGTTGCTGCTCCCGCAGAGGCTCCCGTAAAGAAAGCCCCAGCCAAAAAGGCACCTGCAAAGAAAGCACCTGCTAAAAAAGCGCCCGCCAAGAAGGCTGCCGCAAAATAAGGCGTAGTCGTTCAAAACAACCAACCCTCGGTGGTGATAAGCCCCGAGGGTTGAGTTGATGAAGGAACGATACAAAACAAAAAGCCGACCCTCGTAAGAAGGTCGGCTTTTTTATTTGGAGGTGAGAAGTTCTCTACTCCTCGTCCATACGGTGCAACTGCTCAACGTATACAGCGTGCTGCATCTGAATGCGCTTGGTTACGCTGGGTTTTGCAAAGTACTGACGAGCGCGAAGCTCTTTCAATACACCGGTACGCTCATATTTACGTTTGAATTTCTTCAGGGCGCGCTCGATGTTCTCGCCCTCTTTAACTGGCATAATAATCATAATTGTATCTCCTTTTTAGTTATAAAATTTCTTTGTTTTTGTTGTTTGCCTACGCTCTGGGCGCAGGACTTTTGTTGGGTGTCAGCGCCGTGTAATTTCATTACAACTTGCTGACTTTGTGTGTGTTACTCTCTACTCTACGACGGGGTTGAATTGAAGATAGGGAGAAATCCTTGCGGCCTCCTCCGTGGTGAATATGTCATCACTGATCATCTCTTCAATAGTGCTCCAACCTCCTCTCTTTTGTCGTTGTTTGAGTATCTTCCTCATACGAGAAGCAGTCATATATGGGTGACGTGCCAACTCATTTGGGGCCACAAAGTTAATATCAATTTTTCGAATTTTGCAACTATCGCACCAAATTTCTTTCTCAAAGAGGTTGTAATTCTTCTCCATAACCACCGCAAGGTCTTTGAGTTGCTCGGGCGAATGGTAGCCTCCGAGCTTCTCGCGGTAGAGCAAAATGTCAACTGCGGAGCGTGGTCCGATACCCGGCAGAGCCACCAGGGCGGCGGAGTCGGCCGAGTTGATGTCAACCAAGACTTTCACCGGCTCGGGTAGGGGAGAGAGGGTGATGAACTCCTCCATTGCGGTGTAGAGGGTGTCGCTTATGAGGTAGCAGTCGGCAAACTCCAACAACGAGCGAAAACCACCAATTCGCTCACGATAGGCAACCATTGCCTCGGCCTGACGAGCGGTGAAACAGCCCAACGAGTAGAAGCCCTCAGCGTCGAGCGTATTGGGGTCAAAGGGGATGCGCTTGAAGTCCCTCTTGCGAGGAGCAAAGGTGTTGACCCTCAGCGTGTCGGTGGTCACCTGCTTGGGTTTGGGGCGATACTCCTTGGCAATGCGGATATGGCCTTTGAGAAGGCCGTAGAGCGAGTCACTCACACCATAAACCACGGCAACATCTTCGGGAATAGCATAGGTGCGTCCCGAGGCTCGGTACTTGACAATGTTGCGGGCCACATACTTGTCGATGTTCATAGCGCGCAACTCTTCGTAGGTGACCGTGTTGGGGTCAAACGGACGTAGGCGAAGGGCCGTTGCGGTGCTGTCGGCGTGGGCGAAAACCTCCTCGATAAGAGCCTCCTCGGAGGGAGTGTTTCCCTTGCTGGAAAAGACCTCCACCAACACCCAAGTGAGCACAACAACCAATGGAAGCAGGAGCGCAATACCTCGAATGTCGCTTTTTGTGAAAAGTTGAGCCATAATTTAGTGTGAATGTTTTCACAAAAGTAGGAAAAAATGAGGATAGTTTATTTATAAATGTGTATATTTGTCGCGCCTATGCGGTAAACGAAGGCAAAAAAGAAGACAACAAACAACTAACTATATAACAATCACAATCAAAAGTTATGGCAAACAACAAGTATGAAAGGTTGTTTGAGGAGTTCCCCGAAGTCTCCACCGAGGCTTGGGAGGCTGTCATTACAACCGACCTCAAAGGTGCCGACTACCAGAAGAAGCTGGTATGGCGCACAGCAGAGGGCTTCAATGTCCGCCCCTACTACCGTGCAGAGGATTTGAACAACATCGAGTGGCTCGGCACAACAGCAGGACAGTTCCCCTATGTTCGTGGTGTTAAGAACTGCAACAAGTGGAAAGTTTTTCAGACTATTTGCGTGAAAGATGTAGCTGAGGCTAATGCCAAAGCTCTCCACGCACTCGAGAGTGGCGCAACCAGCGTTGGTTTCCACATCGAGAACGAGCTCACCGCAGAGCAGGTAAATACCCTCTTGGCTGGTATCGATCCCACCCAGAATGAGGTTGTATTCTGCTCGGAGAACGAGTGGTGGATTGTTGAGCCTGTGATGGCTTGGGCTGCACAGTTCGACAAAGAGGCTGCTCGCATCGCATTCAACTTCGACCCCATTATGTGGAGCCTAACCGCCTACGGCACTTTCTGCTGTGGTTGCGACAAGGGTACTCCCTGCTTCGAGAAATTGGCTAGCTACATCAAAGAGTATGCCG
>JAFYRC010000130.1 GCA_017547065.1 Tidjanibacter sp. | reverse complement strand
AGGCTCTCTTCGAGATTATCGAGGAGATTAGCCGTGTGTGCCGACTGCTCGACATCAAGTGCTTCGGCATTGGTGGCACAGCCATCGGGGTGCACTTCTGGCAGAATATACTCCCCTGGGATGATGATGCCGACTTCGGTATGCTCCGTGAGGACTACGAGAAATTCCTCACCCACGGACCCGCACTCCTCGGCGAGGGTTTTGAGATTCAGGAGTTCCGCACCGACCCCAACACCCCGTTCTATTGGACCAAGGTGCGCAAGCGTGGTACACTCTTCTTGGAGGATGGCTTTGAGCAAATGCCCATCAACCACGGTATTTTCATCGACATTTTCCCCTTCGACCGCATCCCCTCGGGACGTAAGTTGCAGGCTTTCCATAGGGCCGAGTGTGCGTGGTTTATCAGCGCATTCAGCCTCTACCCCTTCTGGCAAAGGCGCAAGGAAATTCCGCGCGAGAAGTCGCTCTACTACCGCAAGAGCCTTGTGAGTAGGGCAGTGTTGGGTGTGCTTTATAGGCTCACCACCAGGGAGTGGCTCTATCGGAAGATGTGCCGCGAGATGGGGTGGTTCAACGGCGACGAAAGGTGCACGCTGGTCAACGTTGTGCGCTTGCCGCTGGATGTGATGACCTATGAGTCGGCCAAAGAGTGTGTGGAGGCTCCCTTCGGAAGGCTCTCAATATGCGTTCCGCGCGACTTGGAGGCCTACCTTCACCACCACTATCCCGTGTTGGTCAAACACATCCCCGATGAGCAGAAGGTTACTCACGCACCCCTGAAACTTTCATTCGACACACTCAATGAGCAGACCTATGAGTAGTACCATAAATCCCCGTTTTTCGGTAATCATACCCCTCTATAATAAGGCCGCCGAGGTGGAAGCCACGGTGCGCTCGGTGTTGGCGCAGACGCTCCAACCCGTGGAGATTGTGGTGGTGGACGATGGTTCTACCGACTCTTCGGCAGCAATCGTGGAGGCCATAGGGTCGCCCCTCGTTAGGCTCATACGTCAGGCTAACGCAGGCGAGTGTGCAGCACGCAACCGCGCAATGGCCGAGGCCGTGGGCGACTGGTTTGCGCTGGTGGACGCCGACGATAGGTGGCAACCGCAATTTTTGGAGGAGGTGGCAGAGATGATTGACCTCTGGCCCGACAGGGGTATCTACTCCACTGCCTTCGATATCGTGAGCCCCATGGGTATCGTGAGGGCCAATACCCCCTCGGAGCGAGGCCCCGTTGAGAACTTCTGGAAGGAGAGTATGACCCACTATGTTACCATTCCTTCGGCTACGGTGCTCTCTCGCAGGGCTGTGGAAGAGTTGGGAGGTTTCCCTGAGGGTATGAAGATGGGCGGCGATCAGTATATGTGGATAAAGGTGGCTAGCCGCTATGGGGTGTGCTTCTCGCCCAAGGCTTTGTGCCTCTACTCTATGGTTGCGAGCAATCGTTCTTCCTCCATTTACACCCCCGAACAGACACCCTACCGCTTGGAGGACTTCTTGAAGGAGGCCTTGTGGGACGAGAACTTAAACTATTGGCGCAGGGAGTTTATTGCCAAGTGCGCCATCGGTAAGGCCCTAACACTCACCGCCAAGGGCGACGAGGAGTTTGGTCGCAGGGTTGTGGAGAATTTTGGATATACGGAACACTACCGCCGAGGACTCAGCAAACTCAAAGCGCTCCTCGCTCTGCCCAAGAGAGTGCGCCCCTGGGCACACCGCACCTACAACCGCCTGGCGTGGCTGTTGGCCCACAAGGGATTGTAAGAGGGGTTATTAAAGGGTGCTCTGAGTGGTATTAGAGCTTTGCCACAAAGACCTTTTCGTCAGTGTAGATTGGGGAGTAGTGAGGCTCGTGGTCGTAGAGACCATACATTGCCGAGCCCGATCCCGACATGGATACATAGAATGCCCCGCTGTTTTTCAGCGCTCGGTGTATACTTTTCAGTTCGAGGTGTTGCTCAAAGAGCGACGCCTCGAAGTCGTTTACAATCTCAGCCTGCCACTCGGTGCGAGGGAGTTTGAGTCGCTCTTCGAGGGGCAGCGTGGGGATGTGGGGAGTGACCCCTGCGTAGGCAGCGGCGGTGGGAATGCCAAAGGATGGCTTGCTTACCACGCACCACAGTCCTTCGGCGGGGTTGGTGGTGGGGGTGAGAATCTCGCCACGTCCACGGCAGAACATTGCCTGCGAGGTGATGAAGAAGGGAACATCGCTACCCAACTCCGCAGCCAAGCCCTCCAACTCGGCGGTCGTAAGGCCCAGCATGTATATTTCGTTGAGAGCCACGAGGGTCATTGCCGCGTCGGCACTACCGCCACCCAGACCAGCACCAAAGGGTATCTGCTTGTCGAGGCTGATGTGGGCACCGCCAATACCATAGCGGTTGTGCAACAGCAACCACGCCTTTACCACAAGGTTGCGGTCGGAGGCACAGTCGATGGTGAGTCCATTGGTGTCGAGGTGTATGGCCCCGTCGATGGTGGGTACAATTTCCAGCGTGTCACCCACTCCGCGGAATGGGAGCATAAGGGTGTCGATTTCGTGGAAACCATCCTCTCGGCGACGCAGGATGTCGAGTCCGAGGTTAATTTTGGGGTATGCGGTGAGTATCATTTTCCGAGCCTTAGTTCTATGACTACAAAGATAATTATTTTACCTTTGTAGCAAAACACCTACACTATGAAATTTCGTACAGAGATAGAAATCACTCCCAGTGAGCATAGGCTCACACACGCCAACCGAATTGTGACCATTGGCTCGTGTTTTGCCGACAATGTGGCCGAGCGAATGAGCGCTTGCGGGCTGTGTGTGGAAGCCAATCCGCTGGGTGAGATGTTCAACCCCCAGAGCGTTGTGGCAACCCTCCAAAGGCTCACCGAGGGAAGACTGTTCACCGAGGAGGAGCTCCACAGTAGGGGCGATTTGTGGTTTGCTTACGACTCCCACGGAGCCTTTGACGGCACCGATAAACAGGCTGTTGTTGATCGACTTAACGCTGCGGTAAGGCGTGGTAGTAAGGCCTTGCAAGATGCCGACACGGTGGTCATCACGCTTGGCACCGCGTGGGTCTATGAGCGCGAGGGCCGAGTGGTGGCCAACTGCCACAAGGTGCCTGCGAGCGAGTTTGTGCGCCGACGCCTGAGCGTGGACGAGGTGGTTAACTCTTTGAAGGCTTTGGCCGAGGGCGTTTTGAAGGATAAGTACATCATTCTCACCGTTAGCCCCGTGCGCCACCTGGCCGATGGTTTGGAGGGCAATGCCGTGTCGAAGGCGGTGCTGAGGCTTGCCGCCGAGAGGCTCACAGAGGAGTGCGAGAGAGTGGACTACTTCCCTGCCTATGAGATTGTGCTGGACGACCTGAGGGACTACCGCTTCGTGGCCTCCGACCTTGTGCACCCCTCGCAGGAGGCGGTTGGTTATGTGTGGGAGAAGTTTGTGGAGTGCTACCTGGACCCCGCCACGGTGGGGCTGTGCCGTAGGGTGGAGGAGTTGCGTAGGGCTGTCGGTCATCGCCCCCTGCATCCCGAAAGTGAGGAGTGGGTGCGCTTCAAGAGTGCAATGCTACGCAAGGCCGAAGGGCTCCAAAAAGAGCTTCCGGAGTGTGATTTGTCCGCCGAAATTGCCCATTTCGCAGAGTAGAGTGCGGTTTTTGGGCCTTCGATGAGGCAAAATCGCAATAAATGGTGTATCTTCGCACGTTTATTTCGAGAGGTGGCCGTAGGCCACACGCTAAAACAGAGAAACACAAAAGAGTATGACAGAGTATAAAGATAGCGTTCAGGAGGAGATTATCGCCGACTTTGAGATGTTCGACGATCCCGATGACAAATTGCAATATCTCATCGATATGGCAGACTGCTGTGTGGAGATTAATCCCCAGCACAAGACCGAGCAGTACCTGATTGACGGATGTCAGTCGAGGGTGTGGATCGACGCCGAGATGAAGGAGGATGGAAAGGTCTATTTTGCTGCCGATGCCGATGCGCTCATCGTGAAGGGCATTGCAGGCCTCCTCACCAGGGCACTCGGAGGTCGCACTCCGCAGGAGATTCTCACCACCGAGCTCTACTTCATTGACCGCATCGGTATCCGCTCCTACCTTTCGCCCACCCGTGCCAACGGTCTTGGCGAGATGCTCAACCAGATGAAACGATATGCTGTGGCCTTTGGTGCCACCCAAAAGTAGGCTTGCAGACTATGAGTATGACACCCGAAGAGATTCAGAACACCGAGCGTCAGATTGTCGACGTGCTCAAAAACATATACGACCCCGAGATTCCCGTGAACATCTACGACCTCGGACTGGTCTACGAGATTGACTATACCCCCGACGGTGTGGCTAACATTCGCATGACCCTCACCGCCCCCAACTGCCCCATGGCCGACTACCTCGTAGAGGAGGTACACACCCAGGTAGGTAAGGTTAGGGGTGTGAATGAGGTGATTGTGGAGATCGTCTTCGATCCACCATGGGACAAGGAGATGATGAGCGAGGAGGCCCTTATGGCCCTCGGTATGTTGTAGGACAACCCCCAAAAAGTGCACGTATGAAGAGCCCCTGCGTGAACGACTGCCCAATGTTGCTGGCTACATGCGATTCGCTCCATCGCACAAAAGTGGTGGAAGATTTGCTGGTAGCACGGCTTATGCGTAAGAGCAAGAGGGTGTTGGAGGCATGGGAGCTGGCCAGTAGGGACTGGAATCAGACCTTCTACGAAATGGCCGCCTACGCAATGGGTGCTCCGCGCAATAGTGCGCCCTTTCAGAGGCTTGCCACAAAGGCTACGTTCCGCATGTGTATGAGGGAGAGAGGACGAAGTGGTGGCGTAGAGGCGCTCCTACTCGGAGCCTCGGGATTGCTCAAAGGGGAGTACTTCGACGACTACGTTGTGGGTTTGCAGGAGGAGTATGAATACCTGGCCAACAAGTATGAACTCAAAGCCATGGTTGCAGGAGAGTGGAATCGTGGCTCCGTCTATCCGGCAGGTAGCCCCGTAGTGAGGGTTGTGCAGTTTGCCACCTTCATGGCGCAGCCCGACTTCTTTTTCGACGATGTGATTGCTTGTTGCACACTCGACGATATTGTGGCCTTGCTGTCGGTGGAGGTGAGTGACTATTGGCACAAGCAACACCCCCAGCTCGGCATACCTAAGAGGATGGGTAGAGAGAAGGCGGTGGTGATGGCCATCAACTTTGTGGTCCCCTTGCAATTTGCCTACGGAGAGGTGATGCAGAGGGACGACATTAAGCAGAGGGCTATGGACCTTTTGGAATCGCTACCCGCCGAGCACAATAGGATTGTGAGCCGTTGGACGGGCGAGGGCGTTTCCTGCGCCTCGGCCTTTGACTCGCAGGCTCTCATAGAGTTGCAAACCTACTGCAACGAGGGGAGATGTGGCGATTGCCCTCTTGCAAAACAGATAAAAAGAGCGTAACTTTACACGATTTATTCGGTCGGCACAATGCATGTGTGGGCCATATAGTTGATTTATAGATAATTACACACAATATGAATGTAGTTCAATCCATCTTAAAACTGTTTTTTGGAACAAAGAGCGATAAGGACCGCAAGGAAATTCAACCCTATGTGGAGAAAATACTCGCTCTCTATCCTTCGATTGATGCACTGGACAACGACGGCCTGCGTGGTCGTTCCACTGCCCTCAAAGCGCAAATTGCCGAATTTATCCGACCCGAGGAGGAGCGCATTGCCGCACTCAAAGTGGAGTTGGAGGGCGATTTGAGCATCGAGAAGAAGAGCGACATCTCGAAGGAGATCGACAACCTCACAAAAGAGGTGGACGAGAAAATCGAAAAGAAGCTCGACGAGATACTTCCCGAGGCTTTTGCCATTATGAAATCGACTGCTCGCAGGTTTGCCGAGGCCGACACTGTGGAGGTAACGGCCAGCGAGTTCGACCGCAACCTGGCTGCCGATAGGGACTTTGTGACCATCGAGGGCGACAAGGCCGTGTGGAAGACCACTTGGACCGCCGGTGGTAACGACATCAAGTGGGATATGGTCCACTACGATTGCCAGCTCTTCGGTGGTGTTGTACTCCACAAAGGTAAGATTGCCGAGATGGCTACCGGTGAGGGTAAAACCCTGGTGGCAACATTGCCCGTGTTCCTCAATGCGCTGGCTGGTAAGGGCGTGCACGTTGTGACCGTCAACGACTATCTGGCCAAGCGTGACTGCGAGTGGATGGGTCCTATGTACCAGTTCCACGGCTTGTCGGTGGAGTGTATCGACAACTACCGCCCCAACTCGGCCGAGCGTCGTAAGGCCTACGCTGCAAACATTACCTTTGGTACCAACAACGAGTTCGGTTTTGACTACCTGAGGGACAACATGTCCATCCAGTCCTCCGAGTTGGTGCAGAAGAAACACCACTTCGCCATCGTCGATGAGGTCGACTCGGTGTTGATTGACGATGCCCGTACCCCTCTGATTATCTCGGGTCCCGTACCCCGTGGCGACGACCAGCTCTTCGACCAGTATAGGGACATCGTGGAGAGGCTCTACTCGTTGCAGCGCAACTTGGCCAACGATTGCCTCGTGAAGGCCAAAAAACTCATTGCCGAGGGTAACAACGACGAGGGTGGCATCTGGCTGCTCCGTTCGCACAAGGGTCTGCCCAAGAACAAGGCCCTCATCAAGTTCCTCTCGGAGCAGGGTATGAAGGTGCTCCTCCAGAAGACGGAGGCTATCTATATGCAGAATCACAACGAGAGGATGCCCGAGATTACCGACGAGCTCTTCTTTGTGATTGACGAGAAACTCAACACCGTGGAGCTTACCGACAAAGGTCACCAGATGTTGGCCGACTCGGTGGGTGAGGATAAGTTCTTTGTGTTGCCCGACATTGGCTCGGAGGTTGCTGCGCTCGAGAAGAGCGAGCTTTCGGCCGAGGAGAGGGCTGCCAAGAAGGACGAGGTGTTGGCCGACTACGCCATCAAGAGCGAGAGAGTACACACCGTAAACCAGCTCCTCAAAGCATACAGTATGTTCGAGAAGGACGTTGAGTATGTCCTCATCGACAACAAGGTGAAGATTGTGGACGAGCAGACCGGCCGTATTATGGAGGGCCGCCGCTACTCCGATGGTCTGCACCAGGCTATTGAGGCCAAGGAGAGGGTTAAGGTTGAGGCCGCAACCCAGACCTTTGCGACCATCACCCTTCAGAACTACTTCCGTATGTACCACAAACTGGGTGGTATGACCGGTACCGCAGAGACCGAAGCAAGTGAGTTTTGGAGCATCTACAAGCTCGACGTTGTGGTTATTCCCACCAACCGCCCCATTGCCAGGGACGATAGGGACGATCTCGTGTATAAGACCAAGAGGGAGAAGTACAACGCCGTAGTGGAGGAGGTTGCTAAACTCGTTGAGGAGGGTAGGCCTGTGTTGGTTGGTACCACTTCGGTGGAGGTGTCGGAGCTGTTGAGCCGCATCTTGAAGATTCGCCACATCAAACACAACGTCCTCAATGCTAAACAGCACGCCTTGGAGGCACAGGTTGTTGCCGAGGCAGGTAGGGCTGGTCAGGTAACCATTGCTACCAACATGGCAGGTCGTGGTACCGATATTAAGCTCACCCCCGAGGTGAAGGCCGCGGGTGGTCTTGCCATCATTGGTACCGAGCGCCACGAGAGCCGTCGTGTAGACCGCCAGTTGCGTGGTCGTGCAGGACGTCAGGGCGACCCCGGTACTTCGCAGTTCTTTGTGTCGTTGGAGGACGACCTGATGCGTCTGTTCGGTAGCGACCGCATCGCTACAATGATGGATAAGATGGGTCTTGAAGAGGGCGAGGTTATCCAGGCAGGTATGATGTCGAAGGCCATCGAGAGGGCACAGAAGAAGGTGGAGGAGAACCACTTTGGTGTGCGTAAGAGATTGCTCGAGTACGACGACGTTATGAACTCGCAGCGTACGGTTATCTACACCCAGCGTCGCCACGCACTCCACGGCGAGAGGGTTGAGATTGACCTTAACAATATGATGCTTGACTTTGCCGACGCCTTTGTGGAAAACGCCTATGGCGCCGACTTCGAGGACTTCTCCATTGAGCTTATCCGTCAGGTGGCAATGCAGCCCACCTTCGATGAGGCTACCTACAACAAGGCCTCCAAGGAGGAGCTCGCACGACTCATCGTGGAGGATCTCCGCAAGGCTTACGCACGTAGGGCACAGGTGGTGGCACAGACCGCAATGCCCGTGCTGAAAAACGTGGTTGAGAAGCAGGGCGACCAGGTGGAGACCCTCTTTGTACCTATCACCAACGGTACACTCGTCTACAACGTGGCTACAAACCTCAAAAAAGCTGTGGAGAGCGAGGGCGCCGAGATTTACAAGATGTTCACCAAGCTCGCAATGCTCACCACCATCGACGACAACTGGCGTGAGCACCTCCGTGCTATGGACGACCTCAAGCAGAGCGTTCAGAACGCCTCTTACGAGCAGAAGGATCCTCTGTTGATCTACAAGTTGGAGGCCTATAACCTCTTCCGTGCGATGATTGACAAGATTAACCGTGAGGTGCTGTCGATTCTCTTGAAGGGCTACATTCCCACAAGGGAGAATGCCCAGGATCGCCTGCGTCAGCGTCAGCAGAATCAGCAGAAGGTTGACGTGAACAAGTTGCAGGCTTCTCGTATGGCTGCAGCTGCGGCGGCTGGTCAGGGCGAGAAGAGCAAGCCTATGCCCGTACACGTAGAGAAGAAGGTACGCCCCAACGACCTCTGCCCTTGTGGATCGGGTAAGAAGTTTAAGCACTGTCACGGCGCATAAAAAACGCATATAGCGGGTGCTTTTTGCACCGCACTTCAATAGGTGGCTTCCTCATTTGCGTCAGCAAACTGCGGAGCCACCTTTTCGTTTGGCACAAAAATCACCTCGCTCTCTGCGTTTTTACCGCTTTCGAAGGCAAAACTTCCTCCGCTCTCTGCGTTTTTACCGCTCTTGAACGTAACCGCCCAACCAAATACACAAAACGGCCTGTGGCCGCGCTCTATGACCGCCAACCGCCAACCGTCAACCCCAACCGACATTATTTTGGTCTAACGTCAAAAGTCTAACGGGACGGACAGACCCCTCCGCCCGTTGGGCACCTCCCCTAACTTAGGGGAGGTGTGGTCGTGGGGCTTTGCTTGGTGTAGCTCTCTGAAAATGCCCTTTTTACCCTTTCCTGCCTTTTCTGCTCTTTCTGCCCATCATCGTCCAAAACAAAAAGCCGAGGGATAATTTTCCCTCGGCTTCTCTATTGAATCCCCTGGCAGGTTACTCTGCGGTGGCGGGGTCCATGATGAGTTTCAGCACGTCGCCGCTTTCCAAGATTTTGGCAGCCATTGCCTTAACCTTCTCTGCGGAGAGCGAGCCAATGATGGCGTCATAGTCGGTGGTGTAGTCCACGCCCATCAGGTGGTAGTTGGTGGTCCACTGTTTCCACGAGCCGTTCTGTTTAACATTGTCGGCACGCTGTTTCACCATATACTCCCTAATCTTACCAATCTCCTCCTTGGTGGGGCCTTCGGTGGCAACACGCTCAATTTCGGGAATGAGCATATCTCTCAACTCGTCGGCCATTTCGGGCTTGGTATCGAAGCCAATGAGGAACATAAAGTCGGGCTCGCTGGGCAGGCTGCTCAGGCTGCTACCGCACGACACGCCATAGGTGCCGCCCTTCTCCTCACGGATACTCTTGGTGTAGCGGATATCGAGCAACTGGTCGAGCACGGAGAGGTAGATGTTGTTCTCCAAGTTAACCTCCATAGGACCAGTTAGCACATAGTAGATGGTGGTTTTGGGCATCTCCATTGCCACCTTGAAGCGGTTGGTGCGGTCGCCGATCTGGAAGTCGTTGCTATTTGCGGGGTTGTAGGCCAGGGTGCCCTTGGTCTTGGGCAGCGAGCCGAGGTACTTCTCCACGAGGGGTTTGATGGTGGCCTCGTCGAAGTTACCCACGAAGGTGTAGGTCATATCGTCGAGGTTGGTGAAGAGAGCCTTGTAAACCCTCTGGAACTGCTCGAAGTTGATAGCCTTCACCTCCTCGGCGCTCCAAGCCTTCACCCTCTCGGGTTTGGAGTAGAGCGATTTGTAGAGTTCACGCTGGAATGCGTAGTTGGGGTCGGACTCGATGTTTGCATAGGCATTCACGAGCTGATCCTTAACGTTGTTGAATGCATCCTCGTCGAAGCGGGGAGCGGTGCCATAGAGGTAGATAATCTGGAACACAACCTCCAAGTCCTTGGGCGAGCAAGTGGCGTTGAAGCCCTGCATTGAGCCGCCCACGAAGGGTTTCACGCTCACGGCCTTACCTGCGAGTTGCTTAACAAGTTCGGTCTGGCTGAACTCACCCACACCCTGGTAGGAGATGAAGTCGGGGAGGTTGTCGGCCATAATCATATCCTCATCGGCGATGATGCTCTTACCTGCAACGATACCTGCGTGTACCTGAATCTCGTCGGCCTTGAAGTCGGTGGGTTTCAACACAACCTTCACACCATTTTTCAGAGTCCACACGGTGTTGCCGAACTTGTCGGTCGAGGTTTTGCTAACCTTCGAGCCTTTCAGTTTAGCCTTTGCGGGGATGAGGGGTTTCTTTACGCTATTGTCCTTGGGAGCCTCAATCTCGGCGGCGTTCACCTTGGCGATGATAGCCTGCACCTCCTCCACGGTGGGTACTACAAGACCCTCCTTCTCGGGCTGGTTGATGAGTACCACCTGGTTGGTGGGGGTAAAACGAGCCTGCTGTGCAAACTGGTTGAGGGTTGCAAGGTCGAGGGTGGAGATGAGGGTGCTGTCGAGTTGCCACTCATACTCGGCGCTGTAAATGGGCGTGTTGTTTGAGAAGTTATTGGTGTAGCGCCTTACGAACTCGCTGTGGCGACGGTCGTT
>JAFYRC010000129.1 GCA_017547065.1 Tidjanibacter sp. | reverse complement strand
CCCTCAGAGATCATAGCAACACCGTAGTCCAAGCCCATAATCTTACGCTTGATGATTGAAGAGATAACGAGGTTAACGATCTTCTCGATAGTGATCTCAGCCTTGTTGAACATCTCGGGGATAACAATCATAGGATAGTGGCAAGCTGAGCCAATACCAAATGCGAGGTGACCAGCCGAACGACCCATAGCTGCTACAACAAACCAGTTAGCCGATGTGCGAGCGTCGTTGTAAACGGCACGACCGATAACGGTACCACCCTCCTTAGCTGACTGGTAGCCGAATGTGGGCGAACCTGCGGGCAAGGGGAGGTCGTTGTCGATAGTCTTGGGAACATGGATGTTAGCGATGGGGTACTGCTTAGCCTCGAGGAACTTAGCAATGCGGTTAGCAGTTGAAGCAGTGTCGTCGCCACCAACAGTTACGAGCAACTTGATGTTGTTGTCCTGGAAGAATGAAAGGTTGAAGTTCTCCTCGAAATCCTTATCGGTGGGCTTGAAACGGCTCATAGTGAGGTAAGAACCACCCTGATTGAAGATGAAGTCAGCCTTTACGAAATCCATATCCTCGAAACGGGGATTTGAATTGAAAAGACCAGAATAACCGTAGTGCAAACCGATTACACGATAACCCTTAGCGAGGAACGTCTTTGCAACGCTACCTACAACGGTGTTCATACCAGGTGCGGGACCGCCACCTGTGAGAATAGCAATAGCCTCTTTCATAGTGTGATATTCTATTAAATAAAAATAATGTTTCAAAAACTTGCACAAAAATAATAAAAATAAGCGTCAAAAAGTATCTTTATCTATCTTTTTTTCGTACTTTTGTTCTATCTATGGCGCAAAAAGGTGCCTGTAGGTGAAAAAATATGAGAAAAAACCTCTTATTTGTCCTCGCTTGCACGCTTCTTATGTGTGTGGCTTGTGAGTCGAAGCCGCAGGTCGGCATTCAGCTCTACTCCGTGCATCAGGATTCGCAGGATATTGAATCTGCACTGCAACGTCTGTCGGCAATTGGTTACACAACCGTGGAGACGCTCAACAATGGCGGCAACCCCAAGTGTTACAATCTCTCGGCTGAGGAGTTTAAAGCGCTGTGTGACAAGTATTCACTCACGATTACCTCGACTCACGCTGCAATTCAGAACGATGCCTCAAACGAAGTTGCAATTATGGCCAAGTGGCGCGCTCTGTTTGAGTCACTTAGCACGATGGGAGCGAAGTATTGCGTTATGCCTGGTTACTCGTTTGGCTCGACGCTCGACGAGGTGAAGGCAAGTTGCGACTACTGCAACCGTGTGGGCGCTTTGGCTCAGGAGTATGGCCTCAAGCTCGGCTACCACAACCACGCTGGCGACTTTGTGCAGGTGGAGGGTGTGACTCTGCTGGACTACGTGCTCGCCAACACCGATGCTGAGAAGATGTTCCTGCAGTTGGACGTACACAATATGGGAGGTGCCGATCCTATGCACTACCTCACATCGTACCCCGACCGTGTGCGCTTGTTGCACCTCAAGGATGACCGTGAGTTGGGCATCAGTGGCAGGATTGACTTCGATAAGATT
>JAFYRC010000128.1 GCA_017547065.1 Tidjanibacter sp. | reverse complement strand
TATCTGCGTGGATGGACCCACTACTCCCTGAGCGACTTCAAGAGAGCAACGGAGGATTTCCAGCGCGTAGGTACAGAGTGTGAGTTCTACCCCAAGAGCGCCTTCTATGGCACCATCAGCCACCTCACCCTCGGCAACCGAAAGGAGGCGAAACTCACCCTCAACAATTTTGCAACCACTCCCCAGGCCAACTCCTACAAAGAGCTTGTAGCCTTCGAGCGTGCAGGCATTGCGCTCCTGGAGGGCGACACCGATGCCTACAACACACACAAGCAGGAATTTACCTACTCCCACTTTGCACTCGCCGAGCAACAGCGCCTTTTCGACGAGATTGCCGCCCAGCAACCTCGCGACCTTTCGCCGTGGGTGGCAGGCGTGGCATCGGCCATTGTGCCCGGATTGGGTAAAATCTACGCAGGCAACCTTGGCGAAGGTGTAGCCTCGTTCCTTGTGGTTGGTGTCTTTGCTGGCCTCACAGCCGAGAGTTGGGCTAAGGCCGGCACCCCCAACAACTGGCGCACGATAACCTATGGCACCATCGGTAGCCTATTATATATTGGTAACATCTTCGGAAGTGTGGCTTCCGTGAAAATCTATTACGAAGAGCTTGAAACGTCACGTAGTGGGGCTATTATGTATGGCCTTCACATACCTTTGCGCTCCATTTTCCGTTAGCGCGCAGAGTGCCGACTCCCTGGCCGTGGAGGCATTGAGGTTGGAACGAGAGATTTTCGTTGCTCCCTCTGCCGCCGAGGCTAACTGTGCCCTCCTAGCCAAGGCCGAGGTGCGCAAACAGCAGGGGCTCTACGCCGACGCCGCAAGCGAGCTCGGCAGGATTAGCCCCTGGGCCCTCACCGCCGAGCAGAGCGAAACTTACTACCACCTGAAAGCCCTCTGTCAATACCTTGCAGCGGATTTCGGTGGGACCACCGCCACAATAGACGAGGCACGCCTCTATCTCCCACCGAGCTCCCCCACCCTCCGCGAACTCCTCCTGATCGACGCCCTTGCATCGGGCGAGAAGGGCGAGTGGGCACGCTCCGAGAAGGCCGCAACAGCCCTCCTCCAATCTGCCCCGCAAGAGGTGCAAACAAAGGTGAGGGAACTCTACGCCTCGGCGCCTAAATTGCGCGACCCAATGACAGCATGGTACCTAAGCCTTGTGCCCGGCTTGGGACAATTCTATGCTGGCGAAGTTTGGAGTGGCGTGGTATCGCTGGCGGTTAATGGTAGCATTATTGCCTTTGGAGTGAGCGAGGTGATTGCGGCCCACTGGTTGAGTGCGTGGTTGGGTGCATGCGGAATGCTCAGCACCACCTATTTTGTAGGCCAGGAGCGCGCCAAAATCCTCACCGAAAGGCGCAACGTCCGAGTGCTCCGACAGCACAACGATCTCCTTCGTGAACTACTCCTGCAAGAGTAACTCCCCATAAGAAATAACGAAAGGCTGAACGCCCACTTTGGGGTGTTCAGCCTCGTTTGTTTCACCCACCTCGACCGTGAAGGAGCCGCCAGATGCGGGCCTTGGCCGTCTTGGGGTGGTGGTTGGCGTCGGCAGTTCGGCTGGGCGAACTACTTTTTGGTGCCACATCCGCAACCACAACTTTTGTCGTGGGGCTTGGCGGTGGAGGGTTTAGTCTGTCCTTGCTCGCTACCACAAGCCTTGGTAGTGTCCTTGGTTTTACACTTGCTGTCTTTCATAATCACTGTTTTTTTATGGGGTTGAACTTCACCCTCTCTCTCGCAAATCGCACGCCAAACTGCACGGCGGGAGGGTTAGAATAGCACACCGAAGCTGATTTGTAGCATATCGTCGTGGGCCACGTCCACCATCGTACGCTGAGTGGACACCCGCATCTCCACATCGGTCTGTCGCAGGTAGCGCATATAGCGCACCTCCATAAAGATGCCATCAAAGTCGATGGCCGCACCCGCCATAGCCGCCACGTCGTTGTCGTCAAATCTCAACTCCAAAGGAGTCGAGCTAGACCCTCGGCTGTGCTGTCGGGTGCTGAGGTGCCACACGGGGCCCGCAAAAAAGTGGGCCGCGGCAATGTTGAAGCCCACCATCACGGGCAATTCCAGACGCACCACCCTAATGTTTTTGTACTGCATCGGCTCACCCTCATGCTTGACGCCAAAGGCAAGGTCTCTGGTCAGCACATCCAACTCGGGCTGAATGTAGAGAAACTGGGGAATGGATAGGCGCATCATCGCACCCAGCTGGTAGCCACCACACCTATCCGCCACGGGCACCACCGTACCCGCCTCGGTGTAGACCTGCTCGAAGTCGTAGATACCCGTGTTCAGACCCACCCTTGCGCCGAATTTGAGAACTTGGGCCTCGGCAACCCAATGGGCCAGGAGCAACCCCAAGCCCGCAAAAATCAACCTTTTCATAACCTTGCAACATTTTTATTATTTAACCCGTGCGGAGAGTTGCACGAAGGCTCTCTGTGAGGAGGTTAACCACGCTTTGCTCTTGTGACCCTCATTGCCCACTCCGCGCCTCAAAATGTTGCAAACCACCTGCCAAAAACACCGCAATTGCCTACAATTCGGAGTGGCATATAATACCGCAAAAGAGAAACATTGCCTATTTTTCTGATTGATACATACAATTTTAGCACAAAATTTGTTTATTCGGAAAAAGGTGCCTACCTTTGTGGAAAATAATAGCACTTATGGTGCGGATTGGAATACTGGGTTTCGGCTGTAATGGTCGAAATTCATATTTTTTTCGCTCCTACCAAACGAATAAAAAACAACTAAAAATAGGATAAAATTATGGCAAACGAAGCAATCCTTCTGACCAAAGAGGGTTACAACAAAATGAAGGCCGAACTCGA
This sequence comes from Tidjanibacter sp., assembly GCA_017547065.1. Lineage (GTDB taxonomy): Bacteria > Bacteroidota > Bacteroidia > Bacteroidales > Rikenellaceae > Tidjanibacter. The sequence goes on along the minus strand of JAFYRC010000128.1, from coordinate 818 downwards.
CGAATTGCGCATTGTGGAGCGTCCCAAGGCAGCAGAAGCCATCGCCGAGGCTCGCGATAAGGGCGACCTGTCGGAAAACGCCGAGTATGATGCCGCAAAAGAGGCACAGCGCAATCTTGAAGCTAAGATTATGCGCATGGAGATGACACTGGCTAACGCCCGCATCATCGACGAGTCGCACCTCGACCTTAACAAAGTGCAAATTCTCAATAAAGTGAAACTCCGCAACTGCAAAACCGGAGCCGAGATGGAGTACACCCTTGTGGGCGACCACGAGGCTAACCTCGCCGAGGGCAAACTCTCGGTAGAGACCCCCATCGGCCACGCCCTGCTCGGCCACAAGAAGGGCGACAAGGTGGAGGTTCAGGTCCCCGTGGGCCTGATGGAGTTTGAGATTTTGAACATATCCATCTAAAAACACTCTCAGCGAGAGAGTGGTGTGGCGGCCCAAGGGCCAAAACCACCACAAACAAAGGGGCGGGAAGAACATCTTCCCGCCCCTTCACATTTTCAGAGGGCTCTAATTACTCTGCGGTTGCCAAGGGCGAAGGCACACTGTAAACCCTTGCGCCAAGCTCCTTGTCATACTCGTAGAGGCCATATTTGTTGTCGCCAATCTTCTCCAAGATGTCGATGATGTCGCGAGCGTTCTCCTCCTCCTCAATCTGCTCGTCTACAAACCACTGGAGGAAGCTCTCCGATGCGTAGTCACGCTCCTCTTTGGCGATAGCCATCAGGTCGTTGATGCGACCAGTAACCACCTGCTCGTGCTCGAGGGTCTTCTCCCACGCTGCGAGGGGGCTATCCCACTCGGTCTG
>JAFYRC010000127.1 GCA_017547065.1 Tidjanibacter sp. | reverse complement strand
CTTCAAGCAGACCGAGGTTATCATCAGCTCAATGACCCCTGCAGAGAGGGAGCACCCCGAGATTATCAACCCCTCGCGCAAGGCCCGTATTGCAGCTGGTAGTGGTACCACTCTTCAAGATGTAAACCGCCTGCTGAAACAGTTTGAGGATATGCGCAAGATGATGAAGATGGCTGCAGGTGCGGGCAACAAACGTATGCCTATGCGCGGTATGCCTATGATGCCCCGCAGAAGGAGGTAAGAATTTTGTAGAATAGACCGAAAAGAAACCATAAAGAGTGATGAAAAAACTGTTTGTAAAGATTTTGGTTGTGGTGGCAACGCTGTTTGCCTCCCTATGTGTGGCTCGTGCCGAGGTGGGACTGGCCGACATTCTTGGTAGCAATATGGTGCTCCAGAGGGAAACAAGTGTTCGTATTTGGGGTAAGAGCGATGCAAAAGCAACCATCAACGTTACAACCTCGTGGAACAAAAAGACCTACTCGGCAGTGGCTGACAAGGCCGGTCGCTGGGAGGTGAGTGTTGAGACCCCTGAGGCCGGTGGCCCCTACACCGTTGTGGTGGAGGAGAAGAAGGGCGAGCACGTGGTGCTCGAGAATGTGCTCATTGGCGAGGTGTGGATTTGCTCCGGACAGTCGAATATGGAGATGCCCGTGAAGGGCTACCCCTTCCAGCCCGTGGAGGGTTCCACGGAGGTTATCCTGACAGCAACGGATAGCACCCCCATCAGGATGTGTACCCTTGCACGTCAGGCTGTGGCCGAGCCAGTGGAGAGCTGTGAGCTAACCTGGCAGACCAACACTCCCGACGCAGTGGCAGGCACAAGTGCTACGGCATATTTCTTTGCAAAACGCCTCCAAGAGGTGCTTCGCGTGCCCGTTGGTATCGTTGTTACCTGCTGGGGTGGTACCAAGGTGGAGTCGTGGATGAACCGCGAGGCCTTGGAGGGCTTTGAGGGTATCAAGTATGAACTCCTCGATGAGATTGCAACCGCCAAGCGTCCCCACGACGCACCTACAAGTCTTTATAATGGTATGCTCTATCCCATCAAGGGCTTTGCAGCTCGTGGCTTTGTGTGGTATCAGGGTGAGGCCAACCGCCTCTCGCCCTACACCTACCGCAAGCTGATGACCAGCTTTGTGGCAATGTTGCGCAAGGAGTGGGGTGCAACCGAGGAGCAGATGCCATTCTACTACGCACAGATTGCCCCCTACTATTATTATGAGGACGAGTTGGGTTGCTCTTCGGCATTCCTGCGTGAGGCGCAGCTCTTGGGCTTGAAGACCATCCCCAACAGTGATATGGTCGTTACGCTCGACACCGGCGAGTCGCACTGCATCCACCCCGCAAAGAAACAGGTTGTGGGCGACAGGTTTGCTTGGCTCGCGTTGGCAGGCACCTATGGCTACAAGACCATTAACCCTTCGACCCCCACGGTTAAGTCGACCAAAGTGGAGGGCGACAAGATTATGGTATACTTCAATATGGACAACCTCGGTATCAGCCCCCTGGCCGATAATCTGGAGGGCTTCCACGTTGCAGGCGAGGACAAGGTGTTCTACCCCGCAAAGGCGAAGATTGTTCGTAATAATAGGTGCGTTGAGGTCCACTCGCCCCAGGTACCCAACCCCGTGGCTGTGCGCTATGCCTTCACCAATGTGCCCAAGGTATCGCTCTACAATATGACCGGCATGCCCGTGTCGTCGTTCCGCACCGACCTCTGGCCCGACGCTACCTACGCACGATAGGGGCATAGACTACAATAACAACACGAGAGCGAGAAGTCAGTCCTTCTCGCTCTCGTTGTTTATATATATTATATTAGGTGTGCCGATTAGAGGGTGCGGCCGGGGTAGGCTTCGAGGGCCTTCTCGAGCACCACGAGGGCACGCTGGAGCTCCTTCTTGCAGATGGTGTAGGAGATACGCACCTCGTTACGTCCCTTGTCGGGCTCGGAGTAGAAACCCGAAGCGGGGGCCATCATAATGGTTTCACCCTCCCATGAGAACTCCTCCAAGCACCAAGCGCAGAACTTGTCGCTGTCGTCAATCGGCAGGCGAGCCACGGTGTAGAATGCACCCATAGGAATGGGCGAGTAGACTCCGGGGATGCGGTTGAGGCCGTCTACGAGGCAATTCCTACGCTCGATAAACTCCTCGTAGGTGCGCATTGCATACTCCCTGGGGGCGTCCAGCGAAGCCTCGGCCACAATTTGGCCAACCAAGGGAGGACTCAACCTCGCCTGGCAGAACTTCATCACCGAGTCGTGCACCTTCTTATTTTTAGTCAGCAGGGCACCGATGCGGATACCACACTCCGAATAGCGTTTCGACACCGAGTCAATCAGAACCACATTCTCTGTGATACCCTCCAAGTGGAAGGCTGAGATGTAGGGCGAACCGGTGTAGATAAACTCCCTATACACCTCGTCCGAGAAGAGGAAGAGGTCATACTTCTTCACAAGGTCACGAATGCGGTTCATCTCCTTGCGAGTATAGAGGTAACCCGTGGGGTTGTTGGGGTTGCAGATGAGGATACCTCGCGTGCGGGGCGTAATGAGGCTCTCGATGTCGTCGATGGGGGGCAATGCAAAGCCGCTCTCGATGGACGAGGTGATGGGCTTGATTACAGCACCTGCCGACACTGCAAAGGCCATATAGTTGGCATAGGCGGGCTCGGGGACGATGATCTCGTCGCCGGGGTTGAGGCAGGCCATAAAGGCAAACAGCACCGCCTCGCTACCACCCGTGGTGATGATGATATCATCGGGGGTAACCTTAATTTGGTACTGGTCGTAGTAGCCCACGAGCTTCTCGCGCAACGAGCGGAAGCCGTCGCTGGGGCTATATTCAAGCACCTTGCGGTCAATCTGTTTGAGCGCAGCCAGGCCCTCCTCGGGGGTGGGCAGGTCGGGCTGACCGATGTTGAGTTTGTATATTTTCACTCCTCGGTTGGCGGCTGCCTCTGCCAATGGGTACAATTTACGGATTGGCGATGAGGGCATTAGCTCGGCACGTTCGGAAATCTGTGGCATAAATGTCGCGGTTTTTGTTGATGACAATAGTGGTACAAAGGTAGCAAAGAAATGCAAAAAATTGTATATTTGTTGTGTAAAAGTGTAGTTATGAAGCTCAATCTGCGCAATTCTCTCGGTCAGCTTACCCGCTTTGAGTGGTGCCTTTGGATGACATCACTCGTGGTGGTTGCGGCCTCCTACCTGCTCTCGCCGGCGGGCGATTGGCTCCATCTGCTCACCTCGCTCATTGGTGTTACGGGACTGATTTTTATCTCAAAGGGTATGATTCTCGGTCAGGTGACAACCATCGTTTTTTCTGTCCTCTACGGCCTCATAAGCCTTTGGGTGGGCTACTACGGTGAGGTGCTGACCTACCTCGGAATGACGGGTCCGATGGCCGTTGTGGCGCTCATCT
>JAFYRC010000126.1 GCA_017547065.1 Tidjanibacter sp. | reverse complement strand
GCTTCCGCCCACAAATATCATATCATCTGCCGACGCCAATTCCAAGGCTCGCTGATAGGCCGCAGGGACATCCTGCACAACCTCACCCTTGAATCCCTCGCGCACAAACACCTCGGCCAATTCCTCTGCTGGCAGGGCCCTGCGCACGCTCGACTGGGTGAAAATATAATATGCATCCTGGGGCATAAGGGGAACAATTGAGTCGATGTCCTTATCGTTCACCACGCCAATCACAACGAAGAGTTTTTCGTAGGTCTGCTGGGTAATCTGCTGCACCACCTCGGCCAAGCCGTGGGCATTGTGGCCCGTGTCGCACACCGCCAGGGGGGCATTGTGTAGAACGTGCCAACGGCCCATAAGTCCCGTGGATTCACACACCACACGGAGGCCCTCCACAAGGGCACGGGTGGAGATATTGAGGTGGGTACGGTGGCGCAGAAGGCTCACAGCCGTGCGCACGGTGAGGATATTCTTACGCTGGTAGGCTCCCTGCAAATCGAGATCGAGAATCTGGGTACGACCATCACGGCCACGCTGCAACGTGTAGCGCACGCTCTTTGCCGAGGGCTCACACTCCAAAACCTCCCACTCTCTGTCGGCAAAGACCAACTCGGAGCCACACATCTCGGCCATCTGTCGGAACACCTCATCACTTTCGGGAGCACTCTCGCCCACCACTGCGGGGACGCCCTTCTTAATAATTCCGGCCTTCTCGAAGGCAATCTCGGCGATGGTGTTGCCGAGCATTGCGGTGTGTTCGAGGCCGATGTTGGTGATGACCGAAAGTATGGGGGTGATGATGTTGGTGGAGTCGAGCCTACCGCCAAGGCCGGTTTCGATCACAGCCACCTCCACGTCGCTATTGGCAAAGTGGTCGAAGGCCATAGCTGTGGTCATCTCGAAGAACGAGAGCCCAAGTTCGACCATCTTCTCCTTGTGGGTGTCGGTAAACTTCACCACCTCCTTCTCGCTGATACACTCGCCATTGACCCTAATGCGCTCGCGGAAATCGAGCAGGTGGGGCGACGTAAAGAGTCCTACACAATAGCCCGCTTGCTGCAACACCGAGGCCAACATGTGCGACACCGAACCCTTGCCATTTGTTCCGGCAACGTGAATGGTAAAATAGTTTTTCTGCGGATCGCCAAGGTAGTGACACATCTCGGTTATGCCCATAATGCCCTCCTTGTAGGCCTGTGAGCCGACATTTTGGTAGGAGGGGAAGGAGTTGAAGAGGAAGTGGGTAGCCTGGGAGTAGTTCATTTATGCGATGTGTTTTTTTATTGTCCTATTTTACGAGGTGGTTTTTCTTGCGCATTCGGTAGCTCACATAGTAGAGCAACGAGAGCAGGAATACATAGCCGCCCAAGCGACCGAGGTAGTCGCCCCAAGTGGCATAGAAAGTGACTTTGCGGAGAGGTTGTACCTGCTGTGTAAGGGTTCCCCTCTTGTCCCAACCGAGGCTCTGCACCACCTCACCCTTGGGCGAGATGAAGCCACTAATGCCCGTGTTGGCAGCACGGCACACCCAACGGCGTGTCTCAATGGCACGCAGGCGGGAGTAGGAGAAGTGTTGGCGGTAGCCCTCGGTATCGTGCCACCAACCATCGTTGGTGATGACCATCATCAGCTGTGCGCCATCGGCCGTGAAGCCTGCAAAGTGCTCGCCATAGACCGACTCATAGCAAATGGGGGCCGCAGCCTGCACTGCATAGGGGTGGCGCACGTTGCGGAGCAGGAAGGTACGACGATACTTGTCCACACCGAGCTGACCAGTGGTTCCTCCAAGGTTTATGATGAGTTTTTCGAGCGGTTTGAGCAGGTTCATATATGGCATTTTCTCCACACCCACCACCAGGCGCGACTTGTGGCTCACTTTGAGAGTGGAGTCGCGGTCGAGGGCGAGGGCAGAGTTGTAGCGGTCATACCACAGCGAGCCCGAGTTGCGAGCCGTGGGGCTGGCATCCTGTGGGCCATTGTAGCGACGGAAGGTCATAGCACCCGTGATGATTTGTGCCTCGGGGTAACGTTCGGCGCGGAATTTTTCGAAGGACGACACCGAGCGCGAGGCAAACAGGCGATCCTCCCAAATATTGTCGCCCGCATCGCCAATGACCGTTTCGGGCAACACAATATAGTCCACATCGACAGGTGCCTCGGCCATGAGAGAGGTCATTATGGAGGTCTGCTCGCGGGGCGAGAGGGTGTATTTCTCGGTGTAGGGATCAAAGTTGGGCTGCACCACCGTAACGGTTGCGGTGGGGCCCTCCTCCTTGTAGGTTGCGCCCACAACAAGCGATACCACCATTGGCACCACAGCAACAGCGAGGGCTACGATAGCCCTCGTGCGACCCCTCTTAACAAGCCACTCAAAGGCGAGGATGTTGGTGAGGAGCACCCAGAGCGAGCCACCCAGAGCGCCCGTAAACTCATACCACTGCACGGCCCACACATCGCCTGCAAAGCCATTGCCCAGCACAAGCCAGGGGAACGAGATCTCGGCATTGAGGTAGAAATGCTCGGCCCACAACCAACCGCACAGAAGAGCTGTGTAGGCAAGCGAGAGTTTGGCACGTTTGGAGAAATAGTGGTAAATCATGAAGACACCACCAAAGAGCAGGATGGAGATGATGGTTGCGGCGACAATACCCACCGCTGCGGCATAGTAGATCCACCAGCAGGTGATCACCGTCCAACCGCCCATAACCAGTGCCACCCAGCCAAACATTCGCCAAAACGAACGACGAGAGTCGTCGTAGGAGGCCGAAATGACGAGCAGGGGCACAAAGCCTATGAGCAGTCCGAGGCCACTCACTCGCAGCCATCCAAGGCTCAGTAACACAATGCTAATCAGGGCCAAAATGGCCCTTTGATATGGTTTTAGTGTGATGTTCATGGTGCTTTAAATTGATCCAATAGTCCCCTAAAAAGACTTTCTTGCTACAAATATAAATCTTTGGCCGCAAAGTTGACACTCTTCGAGCAGGTATTTTTCCGATTTTATTCACTATCTTTGTAATCTTAACCAAAGAACAAACAACACCGAGAGTATGATATTGGAGGCTTTGATGGGCGGAATTATTGTGGGTGTGGTGGCTTCGCTACCACCCGGCCCGACGTGGATACTCTGTTTCCAGCGCAACCTTAACAAGGGTTTCCGCTCCGGACTCTACTCCGGACTCGGCTCGGCGCTGTGCGACACTCTCTACTCCATCATCGCACTCTTCTCGCTCTCGATTATCACTTCCTTCATTGCGGACAACATCGTACCCGTGAAGATTGTGGCAGGCATCGTTGTTTCATTCTTCGGCGTGAACATCCTACTCAAAAAGCCCGACGTGCAACTCCGACGCACCAAGGGTGGCGACAACTCCAAGCGCTGGAAGGACACCGCATCCACCTTCGTGATGGTGTTGGCCAACCCAACGTTCATTCTCGCCCACATCACCCTCATTGCCACCGTCAAGTCGCTCGGCCTGGGCGCCATTGAGGGCTCCTTTGTGAGCAACTTGTGGATGGTGCTGGGTGTGTTTGGAGGTTGTATGCTGTGGTGGACCGTGCTGGCCATCATCGTCAGCCTGGTGCGCCGCAAGTTCCGTCCCTCCCACATCTTGTGGATCAACCGCATTGCCGGCTCGGCCATTACCCTACTGGGCATAAGCCTTATTTTCAGTGCAATAACACACAATTACCTCGCATAAGCAGACACACAACATAGACAATGAATCACAACCCAAGCAACAAAAAAATCGTTATTGCCGTAGACGGCTTCTCGTCCTGCGGTAAGAGCACCTTTGCCAAAATGGTTGCCGCAAGGCTCGGATATATCTTCATCGACACGGGCGCAATGTACCGTGCCGTAACGCTCTATGCCCTCGAACACGGAGCATTCACCAATGGTATCCTCAACGAGGAATGCCTCATCGACATGCTCGACGACATCCACATCGACTTCCGTTTCAACCCCGAGCGTGGTGCCAGCGACATCTACGTTGGCGGCGAGTGGGTCGAGGGTAAGATTCGCACCATTGAGGTGAGCAACCTTGTGAGCGCCGTGAGCGCTGTGGGCGAGGTGCGCAAGAGGCTTGTGGCGATGCAGCAAGAGATGGGTCGCGACAAGGGTGTTGTGATGGACGGTAGGGACATCGGCACCGTAGTGTTCCCCAACGCGGAGCTGAAAATCTTCATGACCGCCGACCCCGAGGTGAGAGCCGAGCGTCGCTATCTCGAACTCTCCGCCAAAGGCGAGGAGGTGAGTCGCGAGGAGATTGTGGAGAACATCCGCAACCGCGACTACCTCGACCAAAACCGCGCTATCAGCCCTTTGCGCAAGGCCGACGACGCCATTGTGTTGGACAACGGTGGTATGACCCTTGAAGAGGAGATTGTGTGGTTCAATGGAGTCTTTGCAAAGGCAATTGGATAATAGTCAGAGATCAGTATGTTGGTTAAAATTGATGTTTTGTACGGATTTTGCTATGGTGT
>JAFYRC010000125.1 GCA_017547065.1 Tidjanibacter sp. | reverse complement strand
TCAATTTTTACACACTTAACAGATTATGTCGAAAGTCATTAAAATCAAAAAAGGTCTCGACATCAAACTCGTTGGTGAGGCGGAGAAAGAGGTTGTAGCACAGCCTATTGGCGAGCGCTATGCAGTATCTCCTCTCGGATTCGAGGGTGTTGTGCCTAAGTTGCTGGTGGCAGAGGGCGACAAAGTCTTGGCCGGTAGCGCTTTGTTCTACGACAAAGCTCACCCCGAGGTGATGTTTACTTCGCCTGTCAGCGGTACTGTTTCGGCAATTCGTCGTGGCGAGAAGCGCAAACTCCTTGCCATTGAGGTTGCCGCCGATGAACAGCAGAACTACAAACCCTTCAACATCGACATCGCAAAGGCGTCGAGGGATGAGGTTGTGACAGCGTTGCTCGAAAGTGGTCTGTGGGCTTCGATCATTCAGCGTCCTTATGGCATTATCGCTGATTCGAAAGACACCCCCAAGGCTATCTTCGTTTCGGGCTTCGACTCCGCGCCCCTTGCACCCGACATGAACGTAGCTTTGCAGGGTGAAGAGGAGGCTTTGAAGGCTGGTTTTGCAGCACTTAAAGTGCTTTGCCCCAATGTTCACTTGAGCCTCAAAGCTGGCGAGAAGAGCATTTTGGAGTGCGTTGAAGGTGTTGAGAAACACTACTTCGCAGGTGCTCACCCCGCAGGTAACGTGGGCGTGCAGATTCACCACATCGACCCCATCAACAAGGGCGAGAAGGTGTGGACCGTTAACATCCAGAACGTGGCAATCATTGGTCGCTTAATTCTCAACGGCAAGTTGGATATGACCAAAACCTACGTTGTGTGTGGTTCGCAGGTGGCTCACCCCCAGTATGTGAAAACTATGGTTGGCGCATCGCTCGTACAGGTGTTGATGCCCTGCCGTATCAAACCCCAGAGTGGCGGTAGCAAATTCCGTATTATCGAGGGTAACGTACTGACCGGTAAGAAGGTAAGCGCTAACGACTACATGGGACTTTACTCCTCGCAGGTGACCGTTATTCCCGAGGGTGGTGAGTTGGAGCTCATCGGTTGGTTGGCTCCTCGCTTCCACAAACTCTCCGTTTCGCGCACCTACTTCTCGTGGCTGATGCCCAAGAAACGCTACAACCTTGCAACCGGTGTGAACGGTGGCGAGAGGCCTTTTGTAGTGACCGGACTCTATGAGCAGTATCTGCCCATGGACATCTATCCCATGTACCTCTTCAAGGCTATCTTGGCAGGCGACATTGAGAAGATGGAGAATCTTGGTATCTATGAGGTTGTAGAAGAGGACGTTGCACTGTGCGAGTTCGTTGATCCCTCGAAGCAGAATCTCCAAGCACTCGTGAGGGATGGTATTAACCTTATGATTAAAGAGATGTAAGAGCTATGAAACAGAACAACAATACACCACTTCCCAAACGATTGCTCGACAAATTTGCCCCCACCTTCTCGGAGGGCGGTAAGTTTGCTTGGCTGCACTCGTTCTATGAGGCAATGGAGACTTTCTTCTATGTGCCTACTGACGTAACTAAAAAAGGCTCGCACGTTCGTGACTGCAACGATATGAAACGCACGATGTTCATGGTAATCATCGCCCTCGTACCTACCATTTTGTTCGGTATGTGGAACATTGGTTTCCAGAGGATTGACGGAGCCGATTACACTATTTGGCAGAACTTCTGGTGGGGCTTCTTGCAGATGTTGCCCTCGATCATCGTAACCTACGTTGTTGGTCTTGGTATCGAGTGTGCATTCGCACAGATCCGCAAAGAGGAGGTTAATGAGGGCTTCTTCGTGTCGGGTATGCTCATTCCCCTGATTATTCCCATCGGCACTCCTCTGTGGATGACCGCATTGGCAACCGCCTTCGCAGTTATCATTGGCAAGGAGATCTTCGGTGGTACAGGTAT
>JAFYRC010000124.1 GCA_017547065.1 Tidjanibacter sp. | reverse complement strand
GATTTTTTGTAAAAAAAGAAAAACTGTTTTGTTGGCAAATATGAAAAGACGTTTGTTGGTGATTTTGTTTGTTCTGTGTGGTCTTCTGAGAGTGGAGGCCAAGGGACTTACGCACTTTATGCACCTCTCCATTGAGGATGGATTGTCGAGCCTCTGCGTGGGCCCAATCTATCAGGACGAGTTTGGTGTGGTGTGGGTTTGCACCAACGACGGACTGAACCGCTACAATGGTCGCTCGATGGAGGTCTTCAAGCCCATTGTGGGCGACTCCACCTCGCTGTACAACAACAACGTGAGGACCATCTGTGGCAACCGCAATGGTAAGATTTGGGTGGTTAGCAAGTATGCCCTCAGCGAGTTTGATATGGCAACCGAGAAGTTTCGTACCATACGCAACAGAGGCGTGAGGACAATTTGCTACAACAACGAAACCCTTTGGGTGGCAGGCTACCAGCAGATTTGGACTCTTAACAAGGAGGGCGAGTTGGAGTCTTTCTATAGTTTGCCCCAGGGTGTGAGAGTGACAGCCATGCGAGAGCTCTCCGATGGCCGACTTGCTGTTGGTACGGAGGCGCACGGCGTGATGTTCATCGACGCCAATCGCAAGGCCACCTCGATGTTTGGCTCAAACAATATTTCGCAAATCTTCGAGGATTCCAAACACAACATTTGGATCTCGACACGCCACAACGGCCTCTATTGCTATGCCAACAACTCCAAGATTGTGAACTATGTGACCTCCAAGAGCGAGAATAGTTTGCCGGATAATTTTGTTCGTAGCGTGTGTGAGGACGAGCTCGGACACCTCTGGGTGGGCACCTTCAAGGGCTTGTGCGAACTTACTCCGGAAACGGGCCAAATTAGACGCGTGGATGACGAAGAGGGTGCGCTGGGTGTGTCCTCGGTTTGGCAGGTATTCTGCGACAGCAGTGGCCTGATTTGGGTGGGTACCTACCACGGTGGTGTGTTTGTGTACAACCGCGAGGTAGACCGCTACAAGAAGCACGATTTCTTCGGTAGTATTGTCGAGGATAACGAGGGCGATCTGTGGATTGGCTCGGAGTCGTCGCCGCTCGTAAAATACAATCCCATAACGGATAAGGTTGAACTGATTCGTAGGGGTGTGTTTGAGGAGAGCGGAATCACTTCGCTCTACATCGACTCGGCAAGCGGTGACCTTTGGGTTGGTACGCTGCGCGGTGGTATTGTGAGGTTGGATCGCAGGGGTAACGTTGTTAAGCAGTTCAAACACGTTGAAAACAACTCCCGTTCGCTGCCGAATAACCACATCCGACAGATTATTCCCTTGGGTGCCGATTCGCTTATTTTGGCTCACCACACCGGCCTGCTCATTATGAACAAACACAATGGTGGCTGGCGCGAGGAGCCCAAATTGAACATCGGCAATGGCCACGCATCGGATGTGATGGTCGATAGCAAGGGTAATTGCTGGGTGTCGGTGTCGGCGGGTGTTGTGAAGTGCAACCTGGCAACGGGTGAGCGCACCGAATTCCGAGTGCCCGATGCAATTCCGGAGATGGGTAGTGCCCACGCTGTGAAACTCTTTGAGGATAGGAGCGGAAATATTTGGCTTGGCACCTCGGGTGTCGGCCTGCTACGCTATGAGCCTGAGGGTGGAAATTTTGTGCGTATCTATGACGAGAATGGTCAGTTGCCAAGCGGCTATATCATTGATATTGACCAGACTGAGAGCGGCTATTTGTTGCTCTCTACCATTGGTGGTTTGGTGAAATACGACCTCGAAAACAACGCCTTCTACACCTACGACAAGAAGAGTGGATACCCCCTCCCGGATGTGGCAACCTATGGTCTGTTTGTTGCCTCCAACAACGTTATCTACCTCTCCGGACACCGCGATATGGTGTCGTTCTACGAGCAGGATTTGGTGCGTAGGAAGGGCTCGCAGGCTATTTGGTTTGTCGATTTGAGGGTGGACAATGTGGCTGTGAAGCCGGGCGACGAGAACGGCATTCTCTCCAAATCGCTGTTCTATCAGGACAGAATTCGCCTCGATAGGGACCATTCGATTTGGTCGGTGGAGTGCACAACTCTTGAAAATATTCCCGACGCTGTGTCGCGCTTGGAGTATAAATTGGAGGGCTTTGATGAGGAGTGGATTGTTGGCGATTGGAACAAGCCCATTACCTACTCCAACCTGCCCGGTAAGAACTATGTTCTCAAGGTGCGCCGTGTGGATAATCAGACTTCCGAAGTGCTGGCAGAGAGGGAGTTGAGTGTGGTTGTGGTGCCTCCTTTCTATGCCACTTGGTGGTTCCTGCTGCTGTTGTTTGCGTTGGTTTTGACACTGGCGGGAGTCTACTTTAAGTTCTATTCCAGCAGGGTTAAACTGAAAGCTTCGCTTGAATATGAGAAGCTCGAGAAGAAGAAAATTCAGGAGCTCAACGACAACAAGTTGCAGTTCTTTACATACGTATCCCACGAGATCCGCACTCCCGTGACTCTCATCAATAGCCAGTTGGAGTCGATTTTGGCCCAACAGGGCGTGCCCCCTTCGGTCTACCGCAAGGTGAGCAGCATGCAGGACAACCTGAGGAATGTTAATAGGTTGATTGACGAGTTGCTGGACTTCAAGAAGAGGGAGAGGATGATTGAGCGTATGCGTTTCTGCAATGGCGACATTGTGGCAATGTTGGAAAAGACGGCCATCTCGTTTAGGGAGTATGCCGTGCAGCGCAAGATTAAGTTTGAGTTCCTCAACCAGACCGATGTGCTCTCGCTCAAACTGTGGTATGACCCGGTGCAGCTGGACAAGGTGCTCAATAACCTTCTCTCCAATGCCTTCAAGCACACCCACGAGGGTGACAAGATTAAGCTCGTGTTGAGCCAGAATGAGGAGAGTGTTGTGATTGCTGTGCGCGACACGGGCGATGGTATCGATCCGGAGTTCCACCAGAGCATTTTCGAGCCCTTCTCGCAGGTGCCCGACGACAAGGCTACGGCTCTTGGTACGGGCCTTGGATTGGCTATTACTCAGGGTATTGTTTCGGCCCACGGAGGTACAATCAATGTGGCGAGTGCCAAGGGTGAGGGTGCAACCTTTACGGTAACGCTTCCCAAGGGCGACGCCCACATCGCCGAGGAGCAGAAGTGTGAGTTGGTGGATGAGGATAACCGCACCATTGAGGCCAATAGGTTGATGGATAAGAAGTTTGTGGATGACATCATCCGCTCGCAGGAGGATGCAGGTTCGCGCGGTGCGAAGATGCTAATTGTGGAGGATAACAACGAGTTGAGGCAATACCTCACCGAGCTCTTTGATCCGTTCTACAAGATTGCCACGGCAAGCGATGGTGAGGAGGCCCTTCAAAAGTTGGAGTACTACACTCCCGACATCATTGTGAGCGACCTGATGATGCCCAATGTGGATGGCTTGGAGTTGTGCCGTAGGGTGAAGAACAATGTGGAAACCAGTCACATACGCTTTGTAATTCTCACGGCCAAGATTACGGTAGAGTCGGAGTTGGAGAGCGTGCGTAATGGTGCGGACGACTACATCGCAAAACCGTTCAACTCGAAGATTTTGGTCACCAAGTGTAACAACCTTGTCAATAGCCGCCTGCAACAACAGAGGGTGTTTATGTACTCCCAGTCGATGAATTCGGAGGAGCTTGCGGGTGATAACACCGTCGACAAACAGTTCCTCGATTCGGTTATGAAGATTATGAACGATCACATCGCCGACGCTGATTTCGACATTGGCGAGTTCGCAAGGGAGATGGCAATGGGTCGTACATCGTTCTTTATGAAGCTGAAAGGTATTACCGGCCAGACGCCCAATAAGTTTATGACCAATGTGAGATTGAAGAAGTCACTGGACATTATGAAGAGCGATCCGGCACTGTCGGTTGGTGAGGTGTCCTATATGGTCGGATTTAGTTCGCCGAGCTACTTCATCAAGCTCTTCAAAGAGCTCTTTGGCGAAACCCCCGCATCGTTCAAAAAGACCTTCTCCAAACAGGAGGAGTAGGGGTGGGAATAGGGCTGTTGGCCCAGTGAACCTATGCATTGCATAGGGGAGTGAAAAATGTAGGTATCCGAAAGGGGGCCTACATTTTTTTGTGTGGTTTTTGGTGAGGAGTTAAATAGTTGCCGTAGGGTTTGGATTTTCCAAACCAAATGCTTACTTTTGCGCTAATTGGAAAAGTAGTATTTATTGATGCCTGTTCTGAATGACAAGATAAGGCGACAAGTCAAACCCGAATGGCTCAAAATCAAGCTCCACGATGGGGCTGGTTTTGCCGAGGTTGCACACATCGTGGAAGCTCACGGGTTGCACACAATTTGTAGTAGTGGTAAGTGCCCTAATAAGGCCGAGTGTTGGAGCAGAAAGACTGCAACATTCATGATCTTGGGCGGCATTTGCACAAGGGGCTGTAAGTTCTGTGCGACACCAACGGGACGACCTTTGCCTATCGAACCGAGCGAACCCCAAAGGGTTGCAGAGTCCATCCGTCTGATGGGACTCCGACACGCTGTCATTACATCTGTGGACAGGGATGACCTTCCCGATGGTGGCGCCGAACATTGGCGACAGACCATTGAGGCGGTAAAAGCTATTAATCCAAACACAACAGTAGAGGTGCTCCTGCCCGATTTTGACGGCAGGGACGAGCTTGTGGATCTTGTGATGAGTGCTGGACCACACATCGCGGGCCACAACCTGGAAACCATCCGCAGGATCACTCCGCAGGTGCGTTCCAAGGCGCAGTACGACACTTCGCTCCACACGCTGGCTCGCATTGCCGAGAGTGGTATTCCTGCCAAGAGTGGCCTGATGGTGGGCCTTGGCGAGAGCCACGAGGAGGTGGTGGAGGCGCTCCGCGACTTGCGAGAGGCGGGTGTAGAGATTGTGACGCTCGGACAATACCTCCGCCCAACGGCCAAGCACCTCCCTGTGGAGAGGTATGTGTCGCCCGAGGAGTTCGACGAGTGGAAACGCGAGGCTCTGGAAATGGGCTTCAAGTATGTGGCAAGTGCCCCGCTCGTGAGGTCGTCCTACTTGGCAGACGAGGCTGTGGGAGCTTGTGTGGGAAACAGGAACGATGGCACCAACGCTGTGGAGCGTGAGTGCGAAAAGGAATAAAGGCTATGGAGTTGGATGTGGTTGATGTTGGCACGATGGCCTACGGTGAGTGCTGGGAGTTGCAACAAAGGCTCTTCGACCACGCCATAGCAACAAAAGTGGGTGGAGGCAGACCACAACAAACCGTGTTGTTGGTGGAGCACACACCCGTATATACGCTTGGTAAAAGCGGACACGAGAGCAATCTTTTGGTTGCGGAAGCGTTCTTAAAGAGTATTGGTGCGGAGTTTTACCACATCGACAGAGGGGGTGATATTACATTCCACGGCCCCGGTCAGATTGTGGGCTACCCAATCTTGGACCTCGAACAGCTCGGCATCGGGCTGAAGAGCTACATTGGAGCCATCGAGGGTGCTGTGATTGACACAATGGCCGAGTGGGGCATTGTGTGCCAGACGGTGGAAGGTGCCGCAGGGGTGTGGATTGTTGAACCGGGACGTCCGATGCGCAAGATATGCGCCATTGGAGTGAGGAGTTCCCGCTGGGTCACAATGCACGGCTTTGCGCTCAATGTGAACACCGATCTGCGCTATTTTGGGTACATCAACCCTTGTGGGTTTACCGACCGCACGGCGACCTCTATGGAGGCCGAACTCGGAGAGCGTGTGGACGTGGAGGTTGTGAAGCAGCGACTTCTGGTCCACTTGGCAGAGAAATTAGACGTTAATAAAATAAATACTAAAAGATTATGCCAATTGACAAACGTTGGGTAATCAAGGAACAGGGCGAGCCTGAGAAGGTCAGGGACCTCTCAACAAAGCTCAATATCCCCCCTGTCCTTGCCAACTTACTTGTACAAAGAGGCATAGAGACTTACGAAGAGGCCACAAGGTTCTTTAACCCGAGGCTGTCGGACCTCCACGATCCATTCCTGATGAAGGATATGGACAAGGCGGTGGAGCGCATCGATAGGGCTGTACGCAATGGTGAGAAAATCATGGTGTATGGCGACTACGATGTAGACGGCTGTACGGCGGTTGCGCTGGTGTATACATTCCTGCGTAGCCGAGGACACAAAAACCTCACCTTCTACATTCCCGACCGTTACACGGAGGGATATGGCGTGTCGATAGCAAGTATCGACTATGCTGAGCGTAAGGGTGTGGGGCTGATTATCGCACTTGATTGCGGAATTAAGGCCGTGGAGAAAGTCGCCTATGCTGCAAGTAAAGGGATTGATTTCATTATTTGCGACCACCACCTGCCCGGAGAAGAGATCCCCGCAGCGGTGGCTGTGTTGGACCCCAAGAGGGAGGACTGCCACTACCCATTCGACGAACTGTCGGGCTGTGGCGTGGGCTTCAAACTCGTGCAGGGATATGCCCAGAAGAAGGGTATTCCTTTCAGCGAGGTAGAGAAACTCCTCGACTTGGTTGTGGTGAGCACCGCTGCCGACATCGTGCCTCTCACGGGTGAGAACCGTATCTTGGCCTACTATGGCCTGCGTAAGCTCAACGAGAATCCTCGCAAGGGACTCGCATCGGTGATTCGCATCTGTAAGCTCGACAACCACCACCTTATCACCATCGACGACATTGTCTTTAAGATCGGTCCGAGGATTAACGCCGCAGGCCGTATGAGGGTTGATCCCAACGATCCCGATGCAGCACCTTCGGGTGGCCACAAGGCTGTGGAGATGCTCATCGAGAGGGACGAGCAGGCGGCCGAGAGGTGTGGTGATGTGATTGACGAGTTCAACCAGAACCGTAAGAGTATCGACCGCAATGTAACCCAGGAGGCTCACGACATCATCGAGGGTAACGAGGAGATGAAGAGCCACAAGAGTATCGTTATCTACAATCCCCAGTGGATGAAGGGTATCGTGGGTATTGTTGCTTCGAGGCTGATCGAAACATACTACAAGCCTACCGTGGTGCTCACGATGAGCAATAACTTTGCCACGGGCTCGGCTCGTAGT
>JAFYRC010000123.1 GCA_017547065.1 Tidjanibacter sp. | reverse complement strand
TACTTCTCGGTATTTCTGATGATTTTGGTAGGCTCGGTGTTTATGTCGCAACCTGCCGAACTTATCGCCGAGCGCATTTCGGCTCCTACGCTGGATATGGCAGCCTTCGTGAGCCCCGGTGGCCACTCGTTTAGCTGGCTGCTTCTAATTATTTTGGGCGTAATTCTCGTCTACTACATTGTAGCCACCCTGCTCCCCATCGACAAGATTATCGGTAAGATTTACCCCGTATTCGGCGGCCTGCTGCTCTTTATGGCGGGAGGTGTGTTGCTGGCCATTTTCACCACTTATGGATCGGCTATCCCCGAATTTGCGGGCTTCAAGAATATGCACGCCGCGGCTGCAAAAATGCCCCTCGTACCAATGCTCTTTACAACCATTGCTTGTGGTGCTATCTCCGGTTTCCACGCTACGCAGTCGCCCCTGATGGCTCGCTGCATGCGCAATGAGAACGAGAGCCAGACAGTCTTCTACGGCGCAATGATTGCCGAGAGCGTCATCGCCCTCATTTGGGCCGCCATCGGTATGTGCTTCTGGGGTGGAGTTGAAGGACTCAATGGTGCTATCGCCGAGTTTGGCGGCAAGGCCTCAATCCTCGTGGACAAGATCGCTGTGGCCTCGTTGGGCGAGTTCCTGGCATATTTTGTAATCTTCGGCGTGGTTGCCTGCGCGATTACTTCGGGTGATACCGCTTTTCGTAGCGCAAGGCTCATCGTGTCCGACATGGTTGGTGTGGAGCAGAAGAGCATCCGCAAGCGCTTGTTGGTGTGCTTCCCCATCTTCGCTCTTGGTTTGACCGTCATTTTCCTGCTCCCCTTCAATGCAATATGGAGCTACTTTGCGTGGTCCAACCAGGCACTCTCGGTGTTCACTCTGTGGACCATCACCGTGTGGCTCCACAACCGCGGTAAAAACATCTGGATCTCCCTCGTGCCTGCGTTGGTTATGACCTACGTTTGCTCGAGCTACATCTTTGTATCGCCCCTGATGTTTGGCATGGCCAACCGTACGCTGGCCTACATCCTGGGTGGCGTGCTCACTTTGCTTATTTCCGCATTTATGCTCCACAAAGTGTTCAACTATGGCAAAAAATCTGCTTAAACCCACCGCCCACCAGACCTTCCTTATCTATCACGATAAGCAGGCCGCAGGTGGTGACCCCGACTTTGGGGCCGAACTCGCACGCTCCCGCGCCGCCGAGGAGCAACGCAACTATGAGGAGGCCTGTAATATCCGCTTTGCGGCGGTGCAGGCACTCGTGGAACTCCTCCCCGAGGATGAAAACATCGAGCTCGATTGGGAGGACGAGCCTACACAAAGCGCCCTTACGCTGATTTATTGCTCGGCCGTGGACTTCTTCCTTGTGGGTGACTGGGAGATGTGCGCCGCACAGCTCGAAATGCTTCTCGAACTCGATAGCGAGGACCACCTGGAAGCAAGCACCCTATTGGCCTACACCTACGTTGCATTGGGCGAGTTTGAGTCGTTCGACGAGGTGATTAACGATATTAGCGACAAGACCCCCGACCGCACTATACTCCTGCTGTGGAGCGACTTCCTGCGTACGGGCCGACTCCCCGAAGGCGAACTACAGCGCTTCAAACGCAACTTTGCACCATGGTATAAGGAGTGGATTGCCGACGAACATAGGGTGAACGACTGGTACCTCACGCAGGTGTCTTCCGAACGCCCCTCCAAGGAGGCTCTGGCGAGGGAACTTTGGATC
>JAFYRC010000122.1 GCA_017547065.1 Tidjanibacter sp. | reverse complement strand
AGACCATCTTCGAGGGTAAAAATACTTACCGTTGTCAGCCCCTCCTCTCGGCCTTCGGCAAGCACGACGTGGCTGTGACCGGCAAAGGTATTATCGACGGTCAGGGCGACCCTTGGAGGGCTATCAAGAAGAGCAAAATTGCCCCCTCCGACTGGAATAAGAAGGTTAAGAGCGGCGGCGTGTTGAGCGACGACAAAAACACCTGGTACCCCACCGAAAACTTCAAGTTTGGTGCAGGCGACGCCGACCAGAACATCGCACGTTGGGCCAAGACCAAGGAGGATTTCGAGAGCATCAGGGACTTCTTGCGTCCCGTGATGGTCAACTTCAAGGATTGCCAGAGGGTGTTGTTGGAGGGTCCCGTATTCCAGAACTCCCCCTGCTGGAATGTGCACATTGCCATTTGTGAGGACCTGATTGTTAACGACATCGCTATTCGCTGCCCCTGGTATGCACAGAATGGCGATGGTATCGACATCGAGTCGTGCAAGAATGTGTTGATGCTCAACAGCTGGATCGACGCCGGCGACGATGCAATCTGCATCAAGAGCGGTAAGGACGAGGACGGTCGCAAGAGGGGTATCCCCTGCGAGAACGTAATCGTGAAGAACTGCATCTGCTACCACGGCCACGGTGGCTTTGTTGTGGGTAGCGAGATGTCGGGTGGCGTGAAGAACGTCTACGTTAAGGATTGCCGTTTCTCGGGTACCGATGTTGGTTTGAGGTTCAAGAGCACCCGTGGTAGGGGTGGCGTTGTGGAGAACATCTTCATTGAGGACGTCGTTATGAACGACATCGCCACCGAGGCCCTTCTGTTTGACCTCTTCTACGGCGGTAAGTCGGCACTCGAAGCACTCGAGGATGGCGACGGCGAACCTTCGACCGATATGATTGCCAAGCCCGTGGACGAAACAACTCCCCAGTTCCGCAACATCTATGTGGACAACGTTGTGTGCCGTTCGGCTCGCAGGGCTATGTTGTTCAACGGTCTGCCCGAGATGAACGTGGAGAACGTGGAGGTGCGCAACACCACCATCGAGGCCCAGGTGGGTGCCGAGATTAACGAGTCGACCAATGTGCTGTTGGAGAACGTACGCATCGTTCCCCGCAGTGGCGCAGCTCTGAAAATCAACAACGCTAAGGACGTGACCGTCAAAGGTTTCCTCTGCCCCGAGGGTATGGAGGAGGCCGTGAAGGTTACCGGTAGCCGCAACCGTAACATCACCATCTCCTCCCCCACCGCAACTGCCGACAATGCAAGCGTTGTGGCAAAGGCTGCGGGCGAGGTTAAATTCAACTAAACGCATATACATTAGACACACACATAATGAAAAAGACGTTTCTCTGGGGCGCAGCACTGCTGGCGTTGCTGTTGGCAGGCTGTAACCCCGACGTACCCGAGCCCACACCCGAAACTCTCGACACCCCCACGGGGTTGAAAGTTACCACCATCACGACCACAACCGTAGGGTTACAGTGGAACATCGTCAGTGGTGCCGAGGCTTATGAGATTAGGTGCAAGAACGCTTCGGGCTATACCTCTTCAACCAACGACACTACCGTGGCTACCATCTCGGGCCTGACTAAGGGCTGCGAGTACCAATTTGCCGTGAGGGCCACCAAAGGCACCCTGAAAAGCAGTTGGAGCGAATATGTAACAACCCGCACCGCCGAGAGCGATGAGGTTGGTGGTGGCAACGACAATGGCGGTAACGAAGGTGGCGGCAACGAAGGAGGCGGTAATGATGGTGGTGGAAATGACGATGGCGGCGGCGACAATGGTGGCACCGACACGCCTCCCGTGGTGACGCCCCCAGCCCCCGACAACAACCAGTGGGGACTGCCCGCATGGGAGAACGATGGCCAAACCAGGGCCTTCCCCGGTGCCGAGGGTGGCGGTATGTACACCACAGGTGGCCGTGGAGGTAAGGTGTTGCACGTTACCAATCTCAACGATAGTGGCGAGGGTTCGTTGCGTTGGGCCGTAAATCAGAGCGGCGCACGCACCATCGTCTTTGACGTGGCAGGTACAATCCACCTCACAAGCACCCTGCGCATCAATCAAGGCGACCTCACAATTGCAGGTCAGACTGCCCCTGGTGATGGCATCTGCGTAGCAGGTCGCACCGTGCAGGTGTCGGCCAGCAACGTCATCATTCGCTACATCCGTTTCCGACTCGGCAACGAGGACAAGTCGCAGGAGGACGCCATCTGGGGTCGCTACAATAGCGACATCATCCTCGACCACTGTTCGATGAGTTGGTCTATCGATGAGGGTTCGTCGTTCTATGCCAACAAGAACTTCACGATGCAGTGGTGTGTGATTGCCGAGGCTCTCAAAAATGCAGGCCACTCGAAGGGAGCACACGGCTATGGCGGTATCTGGGGCGGACGCAACGCCTCATTCCACCACAATCTGTTGGCCCACAACGATAGTCGCAACCCCCGATTCTGTCACCCCGAGGTGTATGACAAATATGTAAGCACCCACCGTGGCAATGCCGACTACCGCAACAACGTGGTCTACAACTGGGGTAGCAACTCCACCTATGGTGGCGAGGGTGGCGCTTGGAATGTGGTGGGTAACTACTACAAGCCCGGCCCCGCAAGCAAGGAAAAGAAGTATTTTGTGGATGCCAATGGTATCTATTCGAGTAGCAATACCGACTATGGTTATGCGAAGATGTATGTGAGTGGCAACTACCACGCAGGCTCCTACGCCTCGGCCATCAATGCCGACAACTGGAGCGGTATCTATCTGCACGACGGCACAACGCCCAGTAACCACAACTCGTGGAAATCCACTTCGCAACTCGCCATCCGCAAGGACGACTCCAAACAGTGTTACACCACTACCCACACCGCACAGCAGGCCTACGAGCAGGTGCTTGCCCACGTTGGCGCATCCTACAAGAGGGACGCTGTGGACAGCCGTATCGTGGGTGAGGTGCGCAATGGTACCTACACCAACAAGGGCTCCAATGGCGGTAAGAACGGTATCATCGACTCCCACACCGACGCAGGTGGCTGGCCCACACTCTCGGCCTCGGCTGACGAGATTGCAAAGGTGAAGGATAGCGACGGCGACGGTATGCCCGACTGGT
>JAFYRC010000121.1 GCA_017547065.1 Tidjanibacter sp. | reverse complement strand
GAAGACCAAACTGATTCTTGCAGTAACCATTGCTTTGATGTTGCTCTGCTCATGCAACTCGGAGGAGAAACTCCCTGCCTATCTCAACCCCAATGCTCCCGTAGAGGAGAGGGTAGAGGATGCGCTTGCGCGTATGACGGTGAAGGAGAAAATTGCAATAATTCACGCCCAGTCGAAATTTTCGTCACCCGGTGTACGCCGCCTCGGTATTGCCGAACTGTGGTGTACGGATGGTCCCCACGGTATACGCCCCGACGTGTTGTGGGACAAGTGGACCCAGGCGGGTTGTACCAACGACTCGTGTGTTGCCTTCCCCGCGCTTACAGCCTTGGCTGCGTCGTGGAATAGGGATGCATCGGCACTCTACGGCAAGAGCATCGGCGAGGAGGCTCGTTATAGGGAGAAGGATGTGTTGCTCGGCCCCGGTGTGAACATCTACCGCACACCGCTCAATGGTCGCAACTTTGAGTATATGGGCGAGGACCCCTATCTGGCAGCCCAAATGGTTGTGCCCTACGTTCAGGAGGTGCAGAAGAATGGTGTTGCTACCTGCGTGAAACACTATGCGCTGAACAACCAGGAGGCCTACCGCCACTCCACCGAGCCCGTGTTGGACGACCGTACGCTCTATGAAATCTACCTGCCTGCATTCAAGGCGGCAGTTGTGGAGGGTGGCTCGTGGTCGATTATGGGTGCCTACAACCTCTACAATGGCGAGCACGCTTGCCACAACGACAAGCTGCTCAATAAGATTTTGAAGGGCGAGTGGGGCTTCGACGGTGCCGTAATCTCCGACTGGGGAGGTGCTCACAACACCGAGGAGGCCATCCGCAATGGTCTCGACATTGAATTTGGTACCCGCACCGACGGCTTGACGCAGAACGTGGCCAATGCCTACGATACATATTACCTTGCCAACCCCTACCTCAAACTCATTGAGGAAGGTAAGGTGGGCACCGAGGAACTCGACGACAAGGCAAGGCGCGTGTTGCGACTCATCTTCCGCACCTCGATGAATCCCAACAAACCCTATGGCTCGCTCGTTTCGGAGGAGCACCTTAGGGCCGCTCGTGAGATTGGCGAGGAGGGTATTGTACTGCTCAAAAATGACAACCACACACTCCCCATCTCGTTGGAGAGTAAACCCCGCATCGTTGTTGTGGGCGAGAATGCCGTGAAGATGATGACCGTGGGTGGTGGCTCCTCGTCGCTGAAAGTTGCCCACGAGGTTTCGCCCTTGGAGGGACTTTGCAATGTCGTTGGCGACAGGGCAGAGATCGTGTGGGTGCGTGGCTATGTTGGCGACGTGAATGGTAAGTTCGACGGCGTTGTTGCAGCCCAGAATTTGGCAGAGGAGCGCTCGGAGGAGGAGCTTATTCGTGAGGCCGTGGAGGCCGCTGCGCAGGGCGACTATGTTGTCCTCTTCGGTGGTCTGAATAAATCGAAACACCAGGATTGCGAGGGTACCGACCGACGCGGATTGGAACTCCCCTACGTTCAGGATAGGCTCATTGAGGCACTTGCCGAGGTGAGCAAAAAGTTCATCTATGTGAACATCTCGGGTAATGCT
>JAFYRC010000120.1 GCA_017547065.1 Tidjanibacter sp. | reverse complement strand
CATCTCTTTGAGCTTCTCTCGGTAGGCGATCAGGATGTTCGACTTGCTGATGAAGCCAACGTAGTGGTTCTCCTTGTCCACCACGGGGAGGTTCCATGCACCCGTAGTCTCAAACTTCTCCAACACACTCGTTGCCGACTCGTTCACGGCAATAATATCCGGAGGGGTAATCATATAGCGGGTGACACTATTGGGATACTTTGTCTGGTCGAACATGTCCTTACGCAGGCGGTCGAACTCCACAACTCCCAGCAGGTGACCATCCGCAGCCACCACGGGGAAGATGTTACGCTTGGTGTGGGGGATGACCCTCACAACCATATCGCCCAGCGTGTCATACTCGCTCACGGCGATGATATCCTTCTCCACCAGCGAGCGAATCGACAGCACCACGCCCACAG
Source organism: Tidjanibacter sp. (assembly GCA_017547065.1). Taxonomy (GTDB): domain Bacteria; phylum Bacteroidota; class Bacteroidia; order Bacteroidales; family Rikenellaceae; genus Tidjanibacter. Next base: position 1,103 of record JAFYRC010000120.1, on the reverse strand, counting down.
CCTGATCCTTATCGTGAGTGAGGAGCTGGCCCTTCTTACGGAGCGACTTGGTGTAGATCGAGTCGGGCTCGAGGTAGTGGTCAATAACGTAGGAAACGCACGACACCAGCATCAGGGGCACGAAGAGTTGGTAGGCACTCGAAATCTCGGCAATGAGGAAGACGGCCGTAAGCGGCGCCTTCATCACACCCGACATCAGGCCCGCCATACCAACCAGCGAGAAGGCCGCAATGGAGAGATCCATACCGAAGAAGGTGTTGCAGATGTAGGCCACCGTGGCGCCCGTGAAGGCACCCACAAAGAGCGACGGAGCGAACGTACCGCCCACACCACCCGAAGCGTTCGTGAGGGCCATAGCCACAACCTTCACAAACATGATGGCCACAAGGTAGAGCACCACAACCCAACTAATTCCACGGAATTGGAAGAAGGGCGAGTTGTTGAACACCGCATCCACGTTGCCCTCCATAAAGTGGTGGAACATACCATAGCCCTCGCCATAGAGGGGCGGGAAGAGCAGGATAAGAATACCGATGGCCAGGCCACCCGCAAGCCACTTTTTCCACTGCTTACCAAGCCTATCCACCAAGCTCTTGATGCGGAAGTTGACCGAAGTGAAGTAGTAGCACATAAGGCCACACACCACCGCCAGCACAACGTAGAGCGGGATGTGCGACATACGCAGGATGCCCGAAAGGTCCACCGTGAGCATTGGCTCGAAGCCCCTGACGAAGAAGACCAGGGTCACGGCCGACACGGAGGAGATAATCAGCGGCACAAGGGCCGTCATGCTCAGGTCGAGCATCAGGATTTCCAGCACGAAGATAACGCCCGTAATTGGGGCTTTGAAGATACCCGACAGGGCCGCAGCCACACCGCACGCCAGCATGAGGGTCATATTGCGGTAGTTCATCTTCATCAGGCGTCCGATGTTGGAGCCGATGGCGGCACCCGTGAGCACAATGGGGGCCTCGGGACCCACCGAACCACCAAAGCCAATGGTGAGCGCACCGCCCACCACCGACGAGTAGCAGTTGTGTGGTTTGATTTTGGAGGAGTTGGTACTCATAGCTTTGAGCACCTTGGTGACGCCCTCCGAGATG
>JAFYRC010000119.1 GCA_017547065.1 Tidjanibacter sp. | reverse complement strand
TTGAATTAGAGGTATTTCGCCCAAGAAGTCGACACCCTCATTCTCGGCCATGATGCGTGCACCACCGCGTCCGAAGATGTAGTAGCGGTTGTTGGGCAACTCGGCCGGTGTGAAGAATGCCATGTTCTCAACAACACCCAGCACGGGAACCTCTACTCCCTTGGTACTGAACATCTTCATTCCGCGTACAACATCGGCCACTGCCACCTGCTGTGGAGTGCTCACGATGAGAGCGCCCGTAAGATGCAGATTTTCAGCCACCGCAATCTGTACGTCGCCCGTTCCGGGAGGCATATCTATTAACAAAAAGTCTAACTCTCCCCAAAGGGTCTGAGTAGCAAGTTGTTTGAGTGCATTTGTGGCCATGGGACCCCTCCAAATCAGGGCGTCGCCGGCGTTGATATAGAAGCCTATCGAGTTGATTTTTATACCGTTCGACTCGGCAGGGATAATGTAGTCAAGACCATCGTATTTGTCGGCCCAGGGGGCGTAGTCTTCCACACCGAAAAGGATGGGTTGCGAGGGGCCATAGATGTCGGCATCCAACACACCCACACGGTAGCCCAACTTGTGGAGTTCAACAGCAATGTTGGCGGTCACGGTCGACTTACCTACGCCACCTTTACCCGAGGCAATGGCGATGATGTTCTTCACATCTTTCATTCCCTCGTGCTGACGAGGCTTGGGAGCCTCTTCACCCTCCTTGCTAATGACCTCCACCTCCAAGTCGCAGGCAGCGTCCACAGCCATCTTGGCCTTGGCGGCTACCGACCTTGCAAATGGATCCCTCTTGCGGCGGAAGTTAAGAGTGATGGTAACCTTCTCATTGGAAATATCCACACCCTGCAATACACCGCCTTCGACGATGTTTTGGCCCGTTTCGGGGTGGGTTACACCTTTCAGTATCTCAACAATCTCTTCTTTTGTAATCATATCGTTGTTGTATGTTAGTTCATTTTGTTTTCCGCGGGGCGTTTTATTCCCTCGCGGGGCTAATTTTTATGCACAAAGATACACTTTCTTTGGCGTAAAAACCATATCTTTGTAATATAAACCTTTATTTTTATATGGTATGAAAGGATTTTTCAAGACGTTTTTTGCGGCACTTTTAGCAATGATTGTTGTGTCACTGCTTCCCATAATTATTTTGGTTGGAGTATTCTCCTCGGCACTCTCCTCGTCGGAGGTGGTGAAGGTTGAGGAGGGCTCGGTGTTGGTTATCGATTTTGCGGAAAACATTTTCGATTCGCCCCGCATGCCAACCTTCGATATGTCGGGTATTACCTCGGGTTCGGTGGCTATGATGAAGAACCTCTCCATGCTCCAAGTGGTTGAGGCTCTGGAATCGGCTACTACCGATCCCAACATCAAGGCACTCTACATCAACCTCAATGGAGTTGGTAACGTGGAGGGCACTGCCCAGTTGGAGGAGTTGCGAGCTCTGCTCGTAGACTTCAAGGCTTCGGGCAAACCCATTGTGGCCTACAACGAAACCTACTCGCAGGGTGGCTATTGGCTCTGCTCGGTGGCCGATGAGATATACCTCAACCCCAAGGGTGCGCTCGACTGGCGAGGTCTCGCTTCGCAGGTGCTCTTCTACAAGGGTCTTCTTAATAAACTCGACCTCGAAGTACAGATTGTGCGCCACGGTACCTACAAGTCGGCCGTGGAGCCCTATATCACCAATCGCATGAGCGATGCCAACCGCAAGCAGACCACCGAGATGGTCAACTCCATGTGGAACACTATTATCGAGGACGTGGCTTTGGCCCGCAACCTCTCGCCCCACTATATCCACCAGGCGGCAGCCAACCTCTCCATCGACTCGCCCGAGTCGGCCAAGGAGCTCGGCTTTGTGGATGGGCTTCTCTATGAGGATGAGGTGAAGGCTCGCCTTGCGGAGATTGTTGGCAAGTCTGCCTTTAAGGATGTCAACACTGTGTCGCTGGGCGAATATGTGTCGACCCTTGTTCCCACCAAGATTGCCCGCAACAAGGTGGCAATAGTCTATGCCGACGGTGAGATTATCGACGGACAGGGTGCCGAGGGTATTATCGGTGGTGCAACCACTGCCGACCAGATTCGCCGTGCCGCCGAGGACGACAACGTAAAAGCCGTTGTGTTGAGGGTTAACTCCCCCGGTGGTAGCGCCCTTGCGTCGGAGGTTATGTGGCGAGAGTTCACTCTGCTTGCCGACAAGAAACCCCTTATTGTATCGATGGCCAACTATGCCGCTTCGGGCGGATACTATATCTCCTCACCTGCGGCCACCATTCTCTCCTCTCGCACCACCCTCACGGGATCCATTGGTGTGTTTGGAATGATTCTTTCGGCCGGCGACGCAATGAAGAAGGTGGGCGTGACCGTGGATGTGGCCAAGAGTGCACCCCATGGCGATATGAGCACAATGTTCCGCAAACTCACCCCTGCGGAGTTGGATTACATGCAGAAGTCGGTGGAGGATGTTTATGGCACCTTCATTGGTCACGTGGCTGACGGTAGGAAGATGACCACCGAGGAGGTGGACAATATTGGCCAGGGCCGTGTATGGAGTGGTGTGAGTGCAAAGAACATCGGCCTTGTGGACGAGTTCGGCGGCCTTAAAGAGGCCATTGTACTCGCCGCCAATGCCGCCGAGTTGGGCGACAACTACCGTGTGGTGGAGATCCTCGAAGAGGAGGACGAGCTTACCGCCCTAATGAACTCCCTGCTTTCGGCTTCGGCCCGCACAGCAATCAAAGAGGCCTCCCTGTTTGGTGTTTCGCTCGGCCAGTACAACGCCCTGCGTGCTACCCTCGAAGGGGGCTCGGGAGTGAAGGCTCGTATGCCCTACGACTTAACAATATACTAAAACTAACAGTTCCCCACGCCCATTGGCCTATCAAGGTTTGAGGGGTAGGTGGGGATGAAAAACAGAGAGTATGGAAAAACTCTTTCTTGTTGACGCCTACGCACAGATATTCAGAGCATACTATGCCTTTGCGGGTCGCCCTATGCGCAACCGTGAGGGTCTGAATACCTCGCCCATCTTTGGCTTCACGAAGTTTTTGAGGGACATCATTATCAATGAGCGCCCCCACTACCTCGGTGTGGCCTTCGATCCCAAGGGTGGAAACTTCCGCAATAGGTTGTTTCCCGACTATAAGGCCAACCGTAGTGAAACCCCCGAGGATATCATTGCCGCAGTGCCCCATATTAAAGATATTTTGAGGGCTATGCGCATCCCCATTTTGGAGGTGCCCGACTATGAGGCCGATGACGTTATCGGCACCCTCTCCCACAAGGCTGCGGCCGAGGGTTTGGATGTCTACATGGTCACCCCCGACAAGGACTTCGGTCAGCTTGTAACCCCCAACGTGCGCATCTACAAACAGCGCAAGGGTGGCGAGGGCGTGGAGATTGTAGGTCCTGCCGAAATCAAGGAACACTATGGTTTCGACGATCCCCGCAAGGTTATCGATATTTTGGCTCTTTGGGGCGATTCTTCGGACAACATCCCCGGTGTAAAGGGTGTGGGTGAAAAGGGAGCCATAAAGCTTGTTAACGAGGTGGGTACGGTGGAGGAAATCCTCTCCAACCTCGATAAACTCAAAGGCAAACAGAGGGAGAATGTGGAGGCAGGAGCCGAGCAGTTGCGCCTCTCGAAGGTGTTGGCAACCATCGCTCTGGACGCCCCCATCGACTTTGTACCCACGGAGTTGGCAATGTGCGCCCCCGACTGCGAGGCGCTGAAAGAGATATACCGCAAGTTGGACTTCAATATGTTCCTGCGAGAGATGGAGCTCTCGGCCCACTCGCCCTTCAATGGGCTTGTTTGCCCCGAGGCTTCGGCCGTGAAGGGTAACTGCGAGGAGCGCGGAGGTGTGGGCGCAAGTGTGGCCCAACCGGTAGCGCCCCCTGCACTTGTGGCGGTAGACCTCTTTGGCAACCCCATTCCACAGCCCAAGGTGACCACTTCGGCCCCCACTCCCGTGGCCGAGCCTGCATTGGGTGGAGGTTTCGACCTCTTCTCCCAAGCGGCACCCCTCTACCAAACAATTGATACCACAGAGCACACATATACAACCCTTGATACCCCCCAGGCGGCCGCCGAGGTGGTGGCGCGCCTTGTGAAGGCTCCTCTTGTGGCTTTCGACACCGAAACCTCGGGTCTTGATTACCACACCGACCACATTGTGGGTGTTGGTCTGTCGGCCACTCCGCACGAGGCCTACTATGTACCCATGAGTGTCGACAATCGTGCCGAGATGTTGGAGGTCCTGCGTCCGTTGTTGGAGAACGACGGCGTGGAGAAGGTTGGCCAGAACATCAAATTCGACCTGCTGATGTTGCGCAGGGAGGGCGTTGAGGTGCGTGGTAAGTTGTGGGATACAATGATTATGCACTACCTCATCGACC
>JAFYRC010000118.1 GCA_017547065.1 Tidjanibacter sp. | reverse complement strand
CTCCTCCTCGTGTTCCACAACAATCACCGTATTACCCAAATCACGCAACTGTTTGAGCACTCCAATCAGTCGGTTTGTATCTCGTGGGTGGAGTCCAATGCTTGGTTCGTCAAGGATGTAGAGCGAGCCCGTGAGGTTGCTACCCAGCGACGTCGAAAGATTAACCCTCTGGCTCTCACCGCCGGAAAGTGTCGACGAAAGCCTGTCGAGCGAGAGGTATCCAAGGCCTACATCGGCCAAATAGCCGAGCCTTGTTCTCACCTCTTTCAGTAGTCTTTCGGCCGTTTTGGTATCATACTCATCAAGAGTGACGGTGTCGAAAAACTCAATCAGTTCATCCACCGACATCTTCACCAATTCGGCGATATTTCGTCCGCCAACCTTTACCCACAGAGCCTCCTTGCGCAACCTTGCGCCCTCGCACTCATAGCAAATGGTCTTGCCGGTAAAGCGCGACAGCATGACCCTATACTGCACCTTGTAGCGTTCCTTTTCGAGCGACTTAAAGAAATCGTTGAGTCCCTTGAAATAGGCATTGCCGGTCCACAGTAGGCGGCGCTGTTCGTCGGATAACTTGTAGTATGGAATGTGTACTGGGAAATCAAAACGGTGGGCGTTGTGCACAAGTTGATCCCTCCACCAACTCATCGTTGCACCGCGCCAACAAGCAATGGCATTATCGAAAATGCTCTTATTCTTATCGGGCACCACAAGGTTTTCGTCAATACCCGTAACTTTGCCGTAGCCCTCACACACGGGGCAGGCACCAAGGGGATTGTTGAATGAGAAAAGGTGTTCTGTGGGCTCCTCAAAGGTCATACCATCGGCCTCAAAGCGAGTGCTAAACTCCCTCATTTGGTCGTCTGCCAACACTCGGCACACTCCCCTGCCAATCTCCAAAGCCCTCGACACAGAGTCACCAATGCGACCTGCGGAGTCCTCGGCTGAGGTTGCCTTCAAACGGTCCACCACAACTTCGATGTCATCGGCTTTTGTGTCGGTTGAGAGTTCGCTCAGAAGGTCTTCTACAAGGAGCACCTCGCCACGATAACGAAAGCGTTGCACGCCCTCGCCCATAAGGAGTGTGATTTTCTCTACAATACCCTGACCTTCGGCCACAATCAGAGGCGCCAGTACAAGCACCTTGGTGCCTTCTGTAAGGCCCATAATGTAGGCCGCAACATCCTGCGTCTGCACCCTTGCCACCTCCCTACCCGAAATGGGCGAATAGGTGCGTCCGATGCGGGCAAAGAGCAATTTGAGGTAGTCGTATATTTCGGTTGTGGTGCCCACCGTCGAACGGGGATTGCGGGTATTGACCTTCTGCTCGATGGCAATGGCGGGAGCAATACCCCTAATGGTGTCAACATCGGGCTTACCCACACGTCCCAAGAATTGGCGGGCATAGGTTGAAAGGCTCTCCACATACCTCCTTTGTCCCTCGGCAAAGATGGTATCGAAGGCAAGTGTCGACTTTCCCGAGCCCGACAAACCCGTGATTACGACCAATTCGCCATGGGGTATCTCAACCTCAATATTTTTGAGGTTATGCACCCTTGCGCCCTTGATATATATCGAATTATAACGTTTCTGTTTCATCGTCAATAGTGATTCCTTCCACCTTCTCCAAACGTCCCAAGAGGGCCTCTGCCTGCGAAAGCCTCACGGCAAGCCTCATTGAGCACACATTGTCGAAGGTCTGTTCCAATACTTTGGGACCCACAGCCTTCACTACCCTCATCACTCCGTCCATGCTCTCAAAAGGATAGTAAACGCGAATGATCTTGTCCACAGTCCTCTCCTCCACCTTGCACACATCCAGCACAGCTGCGGTGGACTCCCGATAGGCCTCAATCAACCCCGGCACTCCCAATTTTGTACCACCAAACCACCTAATGACAACCACCAAGCAGTCGGTAATCTCACGCGAAAGAAGTTGGCCCAAGATGGGTTTACCTGCGGTACCCGAAGGCTCGCCGTCGTCGTTTGCCCTAAAATCCTCGCCTTTGGGGCCAAGTCGGTAGGCATAGCAGTGGTGGGTGGCATCGTAGTGTTTCTTACGTAGGCCATCCATGATTTCTTTGACCTGCTCGGCGGTGGTTACGTGATATGCCAGGGCGAGAAACTTACTGCTTCGCTCCCTGATTGCAGCCTCGCTTTGGCCGACGATGGTTTTGTATGTATCTTCT
>JAFYRC010000117.1 GCA_017547065.1 Tidjanibacter sp. | reverse complement strand
CTGCACGGCGGCCCCAAAGGCTTCGGTAACATCCTCTGGGAGGGTCGCGTGGAGGAAAACCGTGTAATCTTTGCGCTTGACAGTGCCGACGGCGACGAGGGCTATCCTTCGGACATCTACGTGGAGGCTGTCTACGATTGGGATGACGACAACAACCTCGAACTCACCCTTCTGGCACAGACCAATGGCGCCACCATCGTCAACCTCACCAACCACGTATACTTCAACCTTGCGGGCGAGAATAGCGGCACAGTACTCAACCACACCCTGAAACTGAACGCCTCGACATACCTCCCCACCGACTCCACCCTGATTCCCAGCGGCGAGATTGCATCCGTAGAGGGTACACCCATGGACTTCCGCACCACCAAATCTATCGGTAGGGACATCAAGGAGGACTTCGTGGCACTCAACTACGGCAAGGGCTACGACACTTGCTGGCCTATTGACGGTTGGGCAGAAGGTCAGGTTCAACTTGCTGCCGAGCTGAAATGCGCCGAGACCGGCCGTACATTGCAACTGCTCTCCGACCAGCCCGCAGTACAAGTCTACACCGGCAACTGGCTCGAGGGCTGCCCCAAAGGCCGCAGCGGTCAGGAGTATCACGACTACGACGGCATTGCCATCGAGTGCCAAGGCTATCCCGACGCTCCCAACAAGCCCCAATTCCCCTCGCAGGTACTCCGCAAGGGCGAGAGGTACGAGAGGCACATCATTTTTGCCTTCGGCGTAGAGGAGTAGAAAACTCACAGAGCCTCAACATCTTAACGGTGTTGATAACTATTTTTGGTCCATCCGCTTGGAAACTCCGAGCGGATGGACTACTTTTGTAGGGCCAAGAGTGGCTTTTACACAAAATTTGCTAACCAAACAAAATCGAATAGAAAAATATGTTTCTCGAAAGTGCCAATAAACCCGGATGGATTGAGGTGATTTGCGGCTCGATGTTCTCGGGCAAAACCGAAGAGTTGATTCGCCGAATGCGACGTGCAGTATTCGCTAATCAGCGTGTAGAGATTTTCAAACCCCAAATTGACGTACGCTACTCGGTGGACGAGGTGGTGTCGCACAACTCCAACAGCATCCACTCCACACCCGTGGAGAGCTCGGCACAGATACTCCTCATGACTTCCGACGTGGACGTTGTGGGTATCGACGAGGCACAGTTCTTCGATGAGGGCATCGTGGAGGTGTGTATGACGCTGGCCAATCGCGGTATTAGGGTAATCGTGGCAGGTCTGGATATGGACTACCTCGGCAAGCCCTTTGGCCCTATGCCCCAGTTGATGGCTCGTGCAGAGCACGTTGACAAGGTACACGCCATTTGCGTACGCTGCGGCAACATCGCCCACCACTCCCACCGACTCACCGCCAACGACAAACTCGTGGTGCTGGGCGAGAAGGACACCTATGAGCCCATCTGCCGCCACTGCTTCAACATGCTGATGGCCGAAGAGAACGAGTAGAGGGCAAAATGCCTTTGCAATAGAAAAGAGAGAGCACACCGCCCTCTCTTTTTTCTTTATCATGGTATCGACGGTTGACGTTAGACATTCGTCCTCTTCACAATGTGGGTGACGTAGACCGTGAGGAGCGGGAAGAGTATCATACCGAGGCCGGGGAGGATGACCGTGAGAACTTTTCCCATTGGCGTAACGGCAAAAATGTTGGCACCCACGGTGGTCATATTAAGGCCAGCCCACCATAGCGCCTCACCGAAGCCACCCAGGCGAGGATTTATACCCATCTCGTAGGAGTAGAACAAGAGGGCCGAGAGATAGGTGAGCATAACAATTAGGGCAATGTAGCTCCACATTATGGCACTCACGCGCGAAGG
>JAFYRC010000116.1 GCA_017547065.1 Tidjanibacter sp. | reverse complement strand
TGCCGAGGAGTTGGAGCAGTATGGCCGCATCTATATGTACCGCCTGCGCCCCGACTATGAGATGTATGCCCGCCCCGTGGAGGAGTATCCCGCAAGGTGCCCCCAGGCGGCATCGCTGAGGTTGATGATTCAGAACAACCTCGACAAAGCTGTGGCCCAGCACCCACACGAACTGATTACCTATGGCGGTAACGGTGCGGTGTTCCAGAACTGGGCACAGTATCGCCTGGCGATGAAATACCTCTCGGAGATGACCGACCACCAGACCCTTGTGATGTACTCGGGCCACCCGATGGGCTTGTTCCCCTCGCACCCTGACGCCCCCAGGGCGGTGATTACCAATGGCTTAGTTATTCCCAACTATTCCAAGCCCGACGACTGGGAGAGGATGAATGCGCTGGGTGTATCGCAGTATGGACAGATGACCGCAGGCAGTTGGATGTACATTGGTCCGCAGGGTATCGTTCACGGCACAACCATCACCGTGCTTAATGCCGGACGTAAGCGTCTGAAAGAGGGTCAGAACGACCTTGGCGGTATGCTCTTCGTGTCGGCCGGTCTGGGCGGTATGTCGGGCGCACAGCCCAAGGCGGGTAATATTGCCGGCGTGGTGAGTGTGGTGGCCGAGATTAACCCCGCTGCCGTGCAGAAACGCTACGAGCAGGGCTGGGTGGATGAGGTGCACACCTCGCTCGATGAACTCATTCCTCGCATCCGCAAGGCGCAGGAGAACAAGGAGGTGGTGTCGATGGCCTACCAGGGCAACGTGGTTGACCTCTGGGAGAGGCTCGCAGCGGAGGGACTCAATGTAGACCTCGGTAGCGACCAGACATCGCTCCATAACCCCTGGGCGGGTGGATACTACCCCGTGGGTTACTCCTATGAGGAGAGCCGTGAGATGATGGCCGAGGAGCCCGAGAGGTTCCGTGAGGCCGTGCAGGAGTCGCTGCGCAGGCACGCTGCTGCGGTGAACGCACTGGCGGAGAAGGGTATGTACTTCTTCGACTATGGCAACGCCTTCCTCTTGGAGGCTTCGAGGGCGGGTGCCGACGTTGTGAGGGAGGACGGCTCGTTCCGCTACCCCTCGTATGTTCAGGACATCATGGGCCCGATGTTCTTCGACTATGGCTTTGGCCCCTTCCGTTGGGTTTGTACCTCGGGCAAGGCCGAGGATCTCGAAATGAGCGACCGCATCGCTGAGAGGGTACTCTCCGAGATTAGGGCCGAGGCTCCCGAGGAGATCTGCGGACAGCTTGACGACAACATTTTGTGGATCAAGGAGGCAGGTCGCAACCGCCTGGTTGTGGGCTCGCAGGCCCGCATCCTCTATGCCGACAGCGAGGGCCGCATCAAAATTGCGAGGGCCTTCAACGAGGCTATTGCCAGGGGCGAGATTAGCGCACCCATCGTGTTGGGCCGTGACCATCACGACGTGTCGGGTACCGACTCTCCCTACCGCGAAACAAGCAACATCTACGACGGCTCGGCTCGCACGGCCGATATGGCGGTGCAGAACGTCATTGGCGACGGATTCAGGGGTGCAACCTGGGTGTCGCTCCACAATGGCGGCGGTGTAGGCTGGGGCGAGGTTATCAATGGTGGCTTCGGTATGGTCATCGACGGTAGCGAGGAGGCCCGCAAGCGCATCGACTCGATGTTGTTGTGGGACGTCAACAACGGTATCGCTCGCCGTAGCTGGGCCCGCAACGAGGGCGCAATGAACGCCATACGCCGTGAGATGGCTCGCACCCCTGACCTAAAAGTAACCCTCCCCAACGTGGCCGACGAGGCCCTTGTGGAGAGTGCCCTGAAGGCAATCAGTAAATAGCAAATACTAACGTAAAACCATACACAACTTATGAAACCTATTCGATTTTTTGCAACCCTTTTGGCAGCCGTAGCCTTTGTGGCTTGTGGCGAAGTGCCCAGTGAAGAACCCAATAACCAGGGCGGTGGCAACACCTCCACAAAACTCTCCGCCCCCACGGGTCTTGCCGTGGTGGAAGGTAGCCTCACAACCACAGCCGTGACCATCCAGTGGAACGCTGTGGAGGGTGCTGTGGCCTACAACTATGTGCTCCAGCAGGGCGCAATGAGAGTTGCAGCCGAGCAGACCACCGCAACCGAGGTGAGCTTCACCGAGCTCGAAAAGCAGACCGACTACCGCTTCTATGTCTATGCCGTGGCGCAGACGAGTGCCAACAACTCCACCGCGAGCCAGACACTCAACTTCCGCACCCTCTCCAAGGAGCCTTCGGCTTCGGGCCTGCCCGTGCCCCACTGCGTTGTGGACGCCAAGGGTGGTGGCGACTACACCACTGTGCAGGCAGCTCTCTCGGCTGTGCCTTCGTCCCACGAGGGTATGTACATCATCCACATCAAGGAGGGTGTCTACAAGGAGAAAATCTCCATCGAGTCGGGTAGAGATAATATCATCTTGGTGGGCGACGGTCCCGAGAAGACTGTTCTCTCGCACAATGGCTACCAGGGTAGTGGTGAGAGCGTCTACAGCACCCTCTATATCAGGGGTAAGAATGTGACCATTATGGATATGACCATCGAGAATACCCACCAGAACCTCACGGGCTCCGGCGACCAGGCACAGGCCGTACACGTTCACTATGGCGACAAGGTTGCCTTCTACAACTGCCGCATCACCGGCTATCAGGACACCTTCTGGGGCCGTAGCTACGAGTCGCGCATCTATCTGAAGGATTGCTACGTTGAGGGTAACGTGGACTACATCTATGGTGGTAGCGTTATTCTGTTGGACAAATGTACCCTCCACGTTAACCGCAACAACAGCGTGCTCACCGCACCCGCAACTCCCGCTTCGGCCAAGTTCGGCATCGTGTGTATGGATTGCAAAATCACTACTCCCGCAGTGGGTACCGTGTGCTTCGACGGCAAGGCCTTCAGTTACTTCTACCTCGGTCGCCCCTGGCAGAATGCTCCCAAGTCGGTATTCATCCGTTGCGAGGAGCCTGCAGCGCTCCACGCCGATGGTTGGACCACCATGGAGTCGCTCACAAACATCACCTTTGCCGAGTGGAACTGCTCGGGCGCAGGCTATAAACCCGAGGGTCGCAAAAACCACGGCCGTCAGCTAAGTGCCGAGGAGGCTGCCGAGTACACCAAGGCAAACATCCTCGCTGCCAACTCCAACCCCAGCGGTAAGTTTACCGAGGACTGGTTGCCCGCCGACGAGAAACCCGAAATCAGTTTGGAGTAGTCCAACCTTTTTGACCCTACGAAAACAGTTATGAAACAACACACAATAAGCTCTGCCCACCTCACCCCCGCCCAAGTGGTGGAAGTGGTGAGGGGCAACCATACCCTCTCCCTCTCGTCCGAGTCGAGGGCGGCCATCGAGAAGTGCCGTGCCTACCTCGACCGTAAGGCGGTGGAGAGCAAAACACCCATCTATGGCGTAACCACGGGCTTCGGCTCGCTGTGCAACATCTCCATCGAGAAGGACGACCTTTCGGCCCTCCAAAAAAACCTTGTGATGTCCCGCGCTTGCGGTACGGGCGACGAGGTGCCCGAGGAGATTGTACGCATCATGATGGTGCTCAAAGTGCAGTCGCTCTCCTACGGACACTCGGGTGTGCAGGTTGCCACCGTGGAGCGTCTTATGGATATGTTCAACCACCACTACACCCCCGTGGTCTATCAGCAGGGCTCACTGGGCGCTTCGGGCGACCTGGCTCCGCTGGCTCACTTGTCGCTCCCGTTGCTTGGCTTGGGCGAGGTGCGTACGGCCGAGGGCGAGCGTATTAGTGGCGAGGAGATGAACGCCCGTGAGGGTTGGAGTGCGCTCACTCTCCAGTCGAAGGAGGGACTCGCACTGCTCAACGGTACGCAGTTTATGGCCGCCTATGGCGTGTGGTCGCTCGACAAGGCACAGAGGCTCTCCGAGTGGGCCGACGTGGTGGGCGCAATGTCGTTGGAGGCCTTCGACGGTAGGATTGACCCCTTTGCCGACAACGTACACCAGGTTAGGCCCCACGTAGGTCAGATTGCCACGGCCAAGCGTATGAGGGAACTACTGGAGGGTAGCGAGCTGATTCGACAGCCCAAGAAACACGTGCAGGACCCCTATTCGTTCCGTTGCATACCTCAGGTACACGGCGCTTCGAAGGACGCTATTGCCTATGTTGGCTCCGTCATCGAAACCGAGATTAACTCCGCTACCGACAACCCAACCGTCTTCCCCGACGAGGACGTGGTGGTGTCGGCGGGTAACTTCCACGGCCAACCTCTGGCTCTCGTGTTGGACTACCTGGCCATTGCCGTGGCCGAACTTGGAAGTATCTCCGAGCGCAGGACCTATAAACTCATTTCGGCACAGAGGGGACTTCCGAGCTTCCTTGTGGCCAAGCCGGGCCTCAATAGTGGTTTTATGATTCCCCAGTACACCGCAGCGTCGATTGTGAGCCAAACCAAGGGCCTCTGTATGCCCGCATCGGTCGACTCCATTCCCTCGTCGCAGGGCCAGGAGGACCACGTTAGTATGGGCTCCAACGCCGCCACCAAGTCGGCCCGAGTGGTTGACAACGTGGAGAGGGTGTTGGCTATTGAGTTGCTGAACGCTGCACAGGCCTTGGAATTCCGCCGCCCGTTGAAGTCGAGCGAGCCCATCGAAAAACTCTTTGCCGACTTCCGCCAGGAGGTGCCCTTTGTGGACACCGACGAGGTGATGTACCCCCTGATTGCCAAGGCGGTTGCCTTTTTGCAGAATAATTAAGCCGAGATATGCGATTGCTAATCAAGAATATACGCACGCTGGCGGGTGTTGTGCCTGCCGAGGTGTTGCGCTTGTGCGGTGGGGAGATGAACTCCGCCGAGGTGCTCCACGATGCCTTCCTCGTGGCCGAGGATGGCCTCATTGTCCGCTTTGGCCCCATGGCCGAGATGGGTGAGGTGGAGGCCGACGAGGTGGTGGATGCAGATGGTAGAGTTGTGTTTCCCGCCTTCTGCGACTCCCACTCCCACATTGTCTACGCCGGCTCGCGCGAGGGCGAGTTTAGGGACAAGATTGCCGGTATGACCTACCAGGAGGTGGCCGCACGAGGTGGTGGTATTCTCAACTCCGCCGACCGACTCCACGAAGCCTCCGAGGAGGAACTCTATGAGGCCGCCGAGCGCAGGGCGTGGAGGATGATACGCACGGGTGCTGCTACCATTGAGGTTAAGAGTGGCTATGGACTCACCACCGAGGACGAACTGAAAATGCTCCGTGTGGTGCGCCGATTGCAGGAAAACCTACCCGCAACGGTGAAGGCAACCTTCCTCGGTGCCCACGCCGTGGGACGTGCCTTTGCGGGGCGTCAGGCCGACTATGTGGACCACGTGTGTGAGGAGATGATTCCCGCCGTGGCCGAGCAGGGTGTGGCCGAGTTTGTGGACGTTTTCTGCGACGAGGGCTTCTTTACGCCCGAGCAGACGGCCCAAATCTTGGAGTGCGGTATGCGCTATGGTCTGCGCCCGAAGATTCACGCCAACGAGCTCGCATCGAGTGGGGGTGTGCAGGTAGGCATTCGCTATGGTGCCCTCTCGGTGGACCACCTCGAGG
>JAFYRC010000115.1 GCA_017547065.1 Tidjanibacter sp. | reverse complement strand
TATCGTTAGAAAATCATCGAATAGGTCATTGTGAAAACGCTCTTGCGCTGTTTGGAGTCGGTGATGATGGGACTGTTCACCTATGCATCAACCACGTTGTTGGTGGAGCGGAGATAGTGGTACAACACGCTGTTGGTATAGCGAGCAGTGCTCGAAGTCCACGCAAAGTCGAGGGCCGAGCCGGAGGCAAACCTGAGGCCGCAACCCAGCGAGTAGTTGGTTGTGGAGCGCTTGTAGTCCTCATAGAAATATCCGCCATTGTCGTCGTACTTCTCGGCTGCCGAGTTGAAAGGCGAGCCGTAGTAGGCATAACCGCCACGCAGATAGACTCCGTTGGTGGGAACAACCTCCAAACCTACCCTCACGTTGTGCGAGGTGCCCAAGTCGGCTTCCACGCTCTGGGTGAAATTGTCCTCGGCCCAGTGGTCGTTTGCTTGGAGGAACATCGAGCGATTCCACACGATGTCGTAGTCCACCGAGATAAGAGCCCTATTGGCCAAGGCGTAGGAGGCTCCGAGGAGGAGCTTGCTGGGTGAGGAGTAGTTGTATGTGTAGTTGTTTGCCAAACTCTCCGAAGCGTAGTCGGTGGGATCGCCCGAGTTGTTGGGTTCAAACCAAGTCTGCATTTCGGCCGCATAGTCCCTGGTGAGGGTGGTGGCGGTGCGAGTGTGGTAGGCAATACCGAGTCGGAGCGAACTAATAGGACGCAGGATTGCACCAATTTTGAGATTTACGCCCGAGCCATAGCTGCTCTCAATGGGAGCGTAGGTCATGGCCTTCAACAGCGCGGGGTCGCTGATGGGCTGATTGTAACTCTCGGTGTAGTAGTAACGAATGGTCTGCGAAATGTCCTGAATACCGAGTGTGGCACCGAGGTAGAGGATGTTGGCAATGTTCAGGCCCGACGAGAATGAATACTCGCCCACCGAGCCACGCGAACGGGTGCGCAGACTGGCGTTAACACCCGCGTCGGGGTGTACGCCCGTAACCTTATATTGTCCTGTCTCCTTGCCGTCGGCGTCCAATACGGGGTCGATGAGTGCGGTCTGGTAGGCCAAAACGCCACCCCACTCGTCAACGTAGATGTTCTCATTGTTGAAGGGGTAAGAGTTGTAGGAGAGTACCGACGAGGGGAATCCTTCCATTTGCAGGGCAAAGAAGTCGCCAATGCTCACGCCATCGCCCGTCCAACCGAAGCTCTTGTCGTAGTTGAGGTCGGCGAGCTTGTTGTAGGCAAAACCAAAGGTGAAACTCACCAACGAGCCCGAGCCCTGGTAGATGTTGAGCGCCGTGCCAATCTGGTTGAAGGAGAAGGAGGTCTGCTTCTTACCGTTGGGCGTGAAGTTGTTGGCGGTGGATGTAGTTCCAATGTCGGCCGACATTGCAAAGGCCGACGAGCGGTACATACCCAAACCTGCGGGGTTGATGCTCATACTCGAAAGGTCGGCACCCAACGAGGTGAAGGCACCACCCATTGCTGCCACTCGGGCCGACATGTATGTGTTCTCCTGCTGGGAGAATTTCAGCGCATCGGTGTATTTCATGTTGGCGGGGCTGACGAGCGCACCACCCATCTCAACGAAGGAGCCCTGCGCTTGTGCTGCCATGAGCGAGAGCGAGCCCGCTACGATTATGCTCAAAAGTCTTTTCATAACTCGGTGTATTGTCTTATGTGAGGAAGATTTGGGGGCGCGGAGGCCCCCAAATGATGTATGTTAGCGTCTGTCTTACCTGCGAGAGGTACCACTGCGCGAGCCCGAATAGCTTCCGCCTCGGTTGCTGCTACCGGAGTAGGAACTGCCGGAGTAGGAGCTACTACTGCTACGGCTGCTGCTCGAATAGCTGGAGCTGCTCGACGAACGAGTGTTGCCACTGCGGTTACTGCCGCTCACCGACGAACGGTTGCCACTCGACGAAGAACTGCTACTTGCAGAGGAGTTGCGGTTGTTGCCAATGCTCGAACCCTTGCCGGTGGAATAGGTAACCTTTCCGCCAGTCGGACGGCTGGAATTGCTACCACCTGCACTAACCGTGCCGTTGTTGGGCGCTGTACCCACCTCGCTTCTCGATCCGTTGAGGCGGTCGGCGTAGCTCGGACGACCACTCGAAGGACGTGCCGAGGAGTTGCCACTCGCATAGCTCGGACGGTGAACCACAGGCGACTTGCCACCTCCGGGAGTGCCGGGTTTGTGGCTGCCACCGGGTGCGGGTGCGGGCGCAGGCTTGTGGGGAGGCTTGTGTCCATAGTGTGGAGCGTGCCAGTGGTGGGTGTGGTGGTAGTATGGGTTGTAGTGGTGGCAGTAGTAGGGCGAGTGGTGGTACCAACCCCAATAGTAGTCATAATAGAAGGGGTTGTAGTAGTAGTCCCACGCGCTGTAACGGTAGTAATAGGGCCTGCCCCAGCTGCCAAACATTGCAGTGATGTAGCGAGGCTCTACCCACACCTGGTCACCCATAACCATTACGGTGTAGAATGCGGGGTCGTAGGCCATGGTGAGGAAATAGGCGTCACCATAGCGGTAGTCCCAGTAGGCAGAGGGGAGTTTGTAGGTAGCCGACGAGAAACCTTTCAATCTGCGTGCATAGGCCGACTCGTAGTCGTCTACGTAGATGTTGTAGGTGTTGTTCACGACGGTACCTGCGGCTGCGGTAGAGGTTGTGGTGGTCACACCGTTCAGCTCCACGTCGCCCAAGATGTCTGCCAGGTCGGCCTCGGCCTTGGCGGCATTGATCATAGCCTGGATCTTCTCCTCCCTTGCCTTGGCTGCTGCGGCTTCGGCATCGGCGAGAGCCTTCTCGGCTTTTGCTATGGCCACGCGGTCGTGGGTGGCATAGAGGTCGTCGGTGTAGGTTGCGCTTGTGCCCGATGCGAGGGCAAAGGTGCCGCTACCGCACGAGCTCATCAGCGAGAGAGTCGCCAGCAGAGCGACTACTGCTGCTATGTTTCTCAGTCTTGTCATATTCTACTCCTTTCTTCGTTTATAGTGTAAAATGTGGCTGTTCGTTTGTGTCCTTCTACTATTATGACGCAAAAATGGTGCATTTCGTTGCATCGGGTGCGGAAAAAATCTTTTTGCGCCGGAGGGCTGTAAAATTCGCTAAAAAAGTGTACCTTTGCGGGCGCAAAGGTTTCTCCCAATGCAAATGTAGGAATTTTGCAGGGAAATTCCTACCACCGAACAAGAAATTGTAAATATAGAAACATAATAGAAGAAAATGGCAAAAGAACTGAAACAACTCACCTCGCGCGAGGAGAACTACTCGCAGTGGTTTAACGACTTGGTTGTAAAGGCCGGTCTGGCCGAGAACTCGGCTGTAAGGGGCTGTATGGTTATCAAACCCTATGGCTATGCAATTTGGGAAAAAATGCAGCGTGCGCTGGATGATATGTTCAAGGCTACAGGCCACCAAAACGCCTATTTCCCCCTCTTTATCCCCAAATCGTTTTTCAGCCGTGAGGCTGACCACGTAGAGGGTTTTGCCAAGGAGTGTGCTGTGGTTACCCACTACCGTCTGATGAACGACCCCGAGGGTAACGGCGTTGTGGTTGACCCCGAGGCAAGGCTCGAAGAAGAGCTCATCGTAAGGCCCACTTCCGAGACCATCATCTGGAACACCTACAAAAACTGGATTCACTCCTACCGCGACCTTCCCATCTTGTGCAACCAGTGGGCTAACGTGGTGCGTTGGGAGATGCGTACAAGGCTCTTCCTCCGCACCGCCGAGTTCCTCTGGCAGGAGGGTCACACTGCTCACGAGACTCGCGAGGAGGCAGTAGCAGAGGCACAGAAGATGATTCGTGTATATGCCGACTTCGCTGAGAACTGGATGGGCGTGCCCGTGATTATGGGTACCAAGACTGCAAACGAGAGGTTTGCAGGTGCTGTGGATACCTACACCATCGAGGCTTTGATGCAGGACGGTAAGGCACTCCAAAGCGGTACTTCGCACTTCCTCGGTCAGAACTTCGGTAAGGCTTTCGATGTGCAGTTTGCAACCCGTGAGGGCGGCCTCGACTACGCTTGGGCTACCTCGTGGGGTGTTTCGACCCGTTTGATGGGTGCGCTGATTATGTCGCACTCGGACAACAACGGTCTTGTATTGCCTCCCAAGTTGGCTCCCATTCAGGTCGTTATGATCCCCATCTACAAGGGTGATGAGGAGCTTCAGAAGATGACCGCCGAGTTGGAGAAGATTGCAGCTCCTTTGCGTGCGAAAGGCATCAGCGTGAAGATCGACAACCGCGACAATGTTCGCTCTGGCTTCAAGTTTGCAGAGTATGAGTTGATGGGTGTACCCGTACGTTTGGTTGTAGGTCCTCGTGACCTGGCAAATGGCACCGTGGAGATGATGCGCCGTGACACTTTGGTGAAGGAGAATGTTGCATTGGAGGGTATCGAGAACCTCGTAGAGGCAACCTTGGAGGATATGCAGAAGGCTATCTTTGATAAGGCTCTCGCATTCCGCAATTCGATGATTACCAAGGTGGATACCTGGGAGGAGTTCAAGGATGTGCTCGAGAATAAGGGTGGTTTCATTCTTGCTCACTGGGATGGTACTACCGAGACAGAGATTGCTATCAAGGAGGCTACCAAGGCAACCATCCGTTGCGTGCCCTTCGATTCTCCCGAGGAGGAGGGTGTGTGCGTATTCTCCGGCAAACCTTCGACTCGCAGGGTACTCTTTGCAAAGAACTATTAATAGCTGACAACCATATTTCGCTATGTCACAGGAACAGAAACCCCAAAACCGCCTCGAGATTGAGCTCGATGCAGAGATTGCACAGGGCAACTACTCAAACCTTGTGGTGATTACTCACTCCACCTCGGAGTTCATCCTCGACTTTGCCGAGATGCTTCCAGGTATGCCCAAGGCAAAGGTTAAGAGTCGTGTGATTCTCACTCCCGAGCACGCCAAGAGGCTCCTGCTGTCGTTGCAGGAGAACGTGGGCCGCTATGAGAGCAATGTGGCAAAGATTAACCTTCCCAGCCACGTTGGCCCCAACAATGGCGGTGGCTTCAATATGGGTCAGGCATAGAGGGTGCGGGAATGCATCCGAGAATGAAAAGAGTGGTTGCAACGCTTGTTGCAACCACTCTTTTATATGCTTGGTATATTGGTGCTTAATCCGTCTATATGAGGGCTTTGCGGGCGCTTTCGCAGTCGAGGGTTATCTGTGCGCAGAGGGCCTCGCGTGAGGCAAATTTCTGCTCGGGGCGGATGAATTGGCGCAACTCAATCTCCAAGGTGCGACCATAGAGGTTGCCTTCGAAATCGAGCAGGTGGGCCTCGATGCGCACATCGCCATTCTCCACCACCGAAGGGCTACGGCCAATGTTTACCACGGCAGGATGCTCCGTGCCGTCGATGGTGGCAATAGCGGCCCACACCCCGCTCCCCACGCCGGAGAGGGAGTCGGAGGCTCGGAGGTTGGCTGTGGGGAATCCCAGCGTGCGACCTAAACCGTTGCCGTAGATAACCTCGCCTACCAATTTTATATTTAGAGTGTTAGTTTTCAAAATTTATTGTTGGCTTTCCGCAATAAAATTACTATCTTGCGCCAAATATACGCATTTTTTATGGAAGAGATAGTTCATCCCAAAGGTAAAATTTACTACTCCATGGGCGAGGTGTGCGAAATGTTCGGCGTGAACGCTTCGTTGCTCCGCTTTTGGGAGGAGGAGTTCCCCGTGCTGAAAATCAAAAAAAACAGCCGTGGACACCGCATGTACTCCACCAAAGATGTTGACAATCTGCGACTAATATATCACCTCGTCAAGGAGCAGGGTATGACCCTCGAAGGTGCTCGCAAGCGACTTCGTAGTAACCCCGAGGGGGTGAGCCACGACGCCGAGATTATGGAGCGCCTCAAAACCATACGCAATATGCTTGCCGCGTTGAAGGCCGAGATGGGCGATGATACGGAGGTTATCGAAATCGACGAGGAGGAGAACGATAGCGTTGTGGCGGTTTCGGTTCCCGTGGAAGAAACCCAGGTAGAAGAGGAACGCGCCGAGGAGAGCCCGATTGAAGAGGAGGAAATCTTTGAGAAAGAGGTTGTTGAAGAGGAGGAGTCCGTGGTGGAGGAGGTGGTTGCCGAGCCCGCCGTGAAGAAGGAAAAGTTGGCCGAGTTCCGCTTGGAGTCGCAGCCCGCAACTCCTGCCGAGGAGCCCCACAAAAAGAGCCCCCGTGCGGCAAAGGTGGGTACGCTTATTGGAGGAAACCTCTTCTCACCCGAGGATATCCGCCTGGCTGTGGCAAAGAAGAACTCCAAGGAGGCCAAGAATCAGGTGATTGAGCAGACGCTCTTTTAGTAGAAACAAACGAGTAACACCACAAAACAGAGGACGATGAAGGTTAAGGACATTGTTGCAATGTTGGAGGCCGAGGTGCCCCTGGCATGGCAGGAGAGCTACGACAATGCCGGACTGGCCGTGGGTAGCCCCGAGGCCGAGGTGGAGAAGGTGCTCCTTGCGCTGGATATCACCGAGGAAGTCGTTGATGAGGCCATAAGTGAGGGCGCGCAGATGGTTGTGAGCCACCACCCCATAATCTTCCGCCCCATCAAGCGCCTGGCTGACGAAAATCGCCAGCAGCGCACCATCGCCAAGGCCATCCGCCACGGCGTTGCACTCTATGCTGCCCACACAAACCTCGACAGTGCCCCCATGAAGGGTATCAGCCATCACTTGGCCGGCCTGCTGGGAGTACAGGTGGATGGAGTGTTGGAGCCGGGTGTCGACGAGGGTATAGGTATTGGCGTGGTTGGAAACCTCTCGCAGGCGGTGCCCACTGAGGAATTTCTGGGCCACATCAAGGATGTGTTGGGCGTGGAGGCCCTGCGTCACAGCACCGTGAGAGTGGAGAGTGTGCAGAGGGTGGCCATCTGCAGTGGCTCGGGTGGTAGTCTTGTTGAGGTGGCCGAAAAGAGTGGAGCAGATGTCTACATTTCGGCCGACTTTAAGTATCACGATTTTGTCGACGCCGACCGTATGGTGTTGGTCGATGTAGGCCATTTTGAGAGCGAAATTTGCGCAATTGAAATTTTGTTTGATATATTATCAAAAAAAATAACTACTTTTGCACTCCGCAAGAGTGTTTGTGCGTAAAACCCCGTGAAATACAAGATTTAGGACAACGAAACACAGAATATAAAAGACTATGGTAAGTACCAACAAAAAAGCCACAGAGGGCGTTGATTACACCATGCAGGAGCGTATCGCCGCTCTGTATGAGTTGCAGAAAATTGACTCGAAGATCGACGAGATCAACAAGGTGAAGGGCGAACTCCCCATGGAGGTTGCCGACCTCGAGGATGAGGTTGCAGGTCTTCAGACCCGCATCGCTGCCATCCAGGCCGACGTGGATGAGGTTACAGCCCTCACCCGCCAGGCAAAAGAGGAGATTGAGCAGTGCAAAATCCAGATTGCAAGCTATGAGGAACAGCAGCAGAACGTGCGTAACAACCGCGAGTTCGATGCTATCGGTAAGGAGATTGAGTATCAGCAGTTGCAGATCCAGCTCTGCGAGAAACACCTCAAAGAGTACTCCGCTGCAATGAAGACCAAAAAGCAGAAACTCGAGGAGGCAGAGGCAGTGAAGGCTGACCGTATGGTTGACTTGGCAAACAAACGTGCCGAGTTGGAGAGCATCGACGCCGAGACCGCTAAGGATGTTGAGGCTTTGCAGGCACAGGCTGACAAGGCTCGCTTGGTAATCGACGAGAGGTTGCTGGCTGCTTACAGCCGTATCCGCTCGAACGTTCGCAACGGCTTGGCTGTTGTGCCCGTTAAGCGTGACGCTTGTGGTGGTTGCTTCAACCGTATTCCTCCCCAGCGTCAGAGCGAGATTCGCCAGGGTAAGAAGATTATCATTTGCGAGTACTGCGGTCGCATCCTTGTTCACGACGAGGTTGAGGAGTAAATTCCGCGGAGTGGGAGTGTGTTGAGCCTTCCGCTTTGAAGAGTTGATAGCCTATAATAATATATAGGTGTACGCAAAAAATGGAGCAGAGTGAGGCCTTTGGGAGTCACTCTGCTCTGCTTTTTGGGTCATTTTTCAAAAAAAATGCAAAAAAGTGATTTTTTTTCTTCATTTTTTTTGGAGGTAAAGAAATTTGCTCTATCTTTGCACCACGAAAAACGACAAGCTCGGTTCGTCTAGCTGGTCCAGGACGCAAGATTCTCATTCTTGAAATCATGGGTTCGAATCCCATACCGAGTACAACAAAAGAGAGCCTCCGCAAAAGCGGAGGTTTTTTTATGCAATATGGCCCCGTGAGTTTACTCATTCGGGGCCATATTGCATAAAAAGTCATC